>NZ_FMWY01000042.1:0-15887 GCF_900103145.1 Nitrosospira sp. Nsp18
AGCACTTGACACACCTCATCTATTCACCCGAACCGCTGCTTCCCGTATTCACGCGGGGAGCAGCGGTTTTACTTACATCAAGCAATCGTTCCGGTGTTTCCACATGCCGAGACAGAAATTCGATGGAAGGGTCCGATCCCATCGCTGGAGTGGATGTGCAATAGTCTGATTGCTCGTCCTTGATTTAAAAACTTCACAAGAAAATCCCCGGTCCTGAACCAGATCAATACCAAGCACAGGACAATTATCCGAGTAAGTAAAGAATGTTACGCAATTTCCCTCTACCGAATACGAACTCTCCCCACCGGATACGCGATTATTTCATCGCGACCCTTACATTCGTATGCGTGGCGATCAGCTTGAACCTGGACGCCAGCGGGAGCATGGAACAACAAAGAAACATGGGCCTTATCGCCTGGACATTCTTGTTCGGCTTGCTATTGGGAGAGAATAAGGAAGTACGGATGCAGGTCATCATAGCGGTCGCGTTTGCTACGCTTGGTGAACACTTCGCCTCCATCTACATGCAAGGCTACACTTATCGGTTTGGCAATGTGCCAGCCTACGTTCCACCCGGTCACGGTATGGTGTACTTGACGGCTGTCGCGCTTGCCCGCTCCGGTTTCTTCCTGACCCATGCGCGCAAGATAGCGATGTTTGTGGTATTGACCTGTGGCGCATGGTCGATCTGGGGTATCAGCGGTTATCCCTCGCAGGGTGATCAAGTCGGTGCACTACTGTTTTGTGTTTTTCTGATCTACCTGTTCAAAGGCCGCTCGCCAATGGTTTATCTGGCCGCCTTCTTTATCACTACCTGGCTGGAACTGATCGGTACGGCAGTGGGAACCTGGAGATGGGCAACGATAGAACCCGTTCTCGGGTTATCGCAGGGAAATCCGCCTAGCGGCGTGGCAGCCTGGTATTGCCTGGTCGATGCCGTGGCAATCGGCGCCTCACCCGCCTTATTGAATGGATTCAAAAAGAGCGGCGAGTGGTTTAAAGCAGAGAAGCCCAAAAATATCCAGCAAGGCGCGAGAAATGATTAGATGAATTTTTTAAGTTTTGTCGAGTCCAACCTACGGTTATCTAGTAATGCCTTATCTGGTGATGCCCTACGGTTACCAGGTGAAGCATCCAGTAAAGCCAGAATCCCGGAGACTCTGGGCAACACCAAAATCTTTTGTCATTACTTTTTTTTGTATTCAACCTACTTTTTTAAACTATTCCATCTGGACTATCCTAGTAGCGATTGCCGGGTGGGCAAGCAATAATGGATATGTCGTTCGCTCAACTCAACCTATCGCCCGAAATTCTACGCGCCATAGCCGATCAAGGCTACACCGAACCTACACCAATTCAAGCTCAGGCCATCCCGCTCATACTCGAGGGGAAGGATATCATGGGAGCGGCCCAGACAGGCACTGGTAAAACCGCAGGCTTTACGTTGCCTATGCTGAGCCGGTTGCAACCTGGCGCCAGCGCCAGCGCCTCGCCTGCAAGGCATCCGATTCGTTCGCTGATCCTGGTGCCCACGCGTGAATTGGCCGTTCAGGTGTACGAAAGCGTAAAAACCTATGGTAAATATCTGCCTCTCAGGTGTGCCGTCGTTTACGGGGGCATGGATATGCAACCCCAGACGAAAGATTTGCGCGCTGGCGTGGAAATTCTCGTTGCCACGCCCGGTCGCCTATTGGATCATATCCAGCAGAAGACAATGAGCCTGTCGAAGGTCGAGATCCTGATACTGGATGAAGCCGACCGCATGCTGGATATGGGTTTCCTGCCCGATATCAAGCGCATCCTGGCGTTGCTGCCGCAGCAGCGTCAAAGTCTGATGTTCTCGGCAACTTTCTCCGAAGAGATCAAGAAGCTTGCAAACACTCTTTTGAGAGATCCGGAATTGATCGAGGTAGCCAGGCGCAATTCCATTGCAGAACTGATAACTCATGTGGTGCACCCAGTGTCCAGAACGCGCAAGCGCGAGTTGCTGGCGCACCTTATCAAATCGGCAGACTTGAAACAGGTTCTGGTATTCGTCCGCACCAAGCACGGCGCCAGCCGTCTGGCGGAGCAGTTGGAAAGGGATGGAATCACTGCGACAGCAATTCACGGCGACAAGACTCAGCCGCAACGCACCCAGGCACTGGCAGAATTCAAAGAAGGCATAGTTCGCGTATTGGTGGCGACCGACGTTGCCGCGCGTGGGCTGGACATCGAAGATCTGCCGCATGTGGTCAACTTCGAATTGCCCACGACGCCCGAGGACTATATTCATCGGATTGGCCGCACTGGCCGCGCGGGCACAAAAGGAGACGCTATTTCACTAGTTTGTGAGGATGAGACCGAGCTGGTCCACGGTATCGAGAAGCTCCTCAAATTCAAGCTCAACTGCACGGTCGTCGCGGGATTCGAGCCAGATGCCCACGGCCATTCTGTAGAATCCGCGGAATCTGAAGGTAGACATCGCGCACCTGATCGCAACAAATCGACGCGGCCAGAACAGAGAAACGCTATCAAACGCTCTGATCGGCCTGATGACGCGCACTCCGCATTGCATCCGCGAAATGGCAAAGACATCAAGCGCCCCAGAGACCACGCCGGCCCGCAGCGGCGAGGCTCCACAACGCCCGAAGACCCATTATTCAGCCAACCTTATATACCTAGCACGACTGCGGCCCAGCACGCCGATAACCCTGAAGCGGCATCTTCTTCGCGGAACAAACAACCGGATCATTCGCCCCACAGACAGCAGGATAAGCGCCTGGCTGCGCTATTCAGGCCGCGATCACCGAGCAAGCCCGAGCAAGACCAGTAGTCACGCCATGCTGCCGCTCCTCGCGTCCGTTCCCATCCGCCGAAATCCTATCAGTGCTTATTAGCAGATGACCTGAAGCATGGCAAAACGCCTGACAAAAATCTATACCCGCACCGGCGACGATGGCACAACCGGACTAGGTGATGGCACGCGATCCATTAAGGATGATTTGCGTATCGAGGCTATCGGCACCGTCGACGAACTCAACAGTTTTATGGGTGTTTTGCTCGCAGAAAATCTTGAGGAGGAAGTGCGCAACAACCTGGAAGACATCCAGCATGACCTGTTCGATCTGGGCGGCGATCTGAGTATTCCCGGACGCGTGACGATGAGCGAAGCGCAACTCAGCCGTCTGGAAAAACAACTTGATGACTACAATGCCCCATTGACTGCGCTGAAGGAATTCATACTCCCCGGTGGAACCCGGGCCGCTTCTTTATGCCACGTCGCACGCGCTGTCTGCCGCCGCGCCGAGAGATGCGTGGTAAGGCTATACAGAGCCGAAACAGCGGTGGCATACCATGTTCGCTATCTCAACCGCTTATCCGATTTTTTATTCGTGCTATGCCGCGTATTGAACCGCCAGAACGGCGTGGAAGATGTGATGTGGCAGCCTCGGAAAAACTTCGGTTCCAATATTCTGTAGCACTATCCTCCGCTTTTTCCCGCGTCCAGCTCCTTATGACGAAAACTTTCGATCACCATTAATACCGCACCGATAAAAATTGCTGAATCCGCCACGTTAAACGCGGGCCAATGATTACCGCCTACATGAAAATCCAGGAAATCGACCACGTGGCCCAAAGTGATGCGGTCCCACAAATTACCGAGCGCGCCCCCGAGTATAAAGCTTAGCGCGATACAGAAAAGCCGGTCGGCCGCATGTTTACGTAGCAGGTAAATGATCAGCAGCGAAGCGACCGCCGAAATGCCGGTAAAAAACCAACGTTGCCAACCACCGGCATCACTGAGAAAACTGAACGCCGCCCCCGCGTTATAAGTTAACACCAGGTTAAAAAAGCCCGTCAGCGGAATCTGCTGCCCGTGAACCAGCGCGGACTCCACCCAATGCTTGGTCGCCAGGTCCAGCACCAGCACGATCAGTGCCAGGATCAAGCTAAGCTGCAGCTTCATCGTACCCGGCGCGCCATGATAAGCGCAGCATGCTCAGGCATAATGTCGTATCTCCCCTGACCCATATAGATTTGATACGCATCGGCCGCATATCGTCGGATGGTCGGCATCAATGCCAACATCCGCACGATAATGCCAGCAGCGTTCGCATTTCGGGTGAACACATGGGGTGACCGAAATTTCCTCTTTCCCCGCATTCTCCTCTGCACGCATCACCCGCGCCGCGGATGTGACGAATATCAGCCGCATATCGTCACCCAGCGAATCAAGCAACGCGAAATCATCCCCAGCAACATGAATTTCAACCTCGGCAGCAAGCGACGAACCAATCTTCCCCTGGCCACGCGAATCTTCCAGCCGCCCTTGTACCTGAGAGCGCAGTTCGCGAATCCTGGCCCAGCGCTGCATCAACGCGCTTTCATCGCGCTGCAAAGGAAACTCATGCCATGTATACAGCAGCACGCTGTCCCCACTGTCCTGCATATCGCCTGCCAGATGGCTCCAGACCTCTTCCGCAGTAAAACTGAGGATAGGCGCAAACAAGCGCACCAGGCTATGCGCAATATGGTAAAGCGCACTTTGGGCCGAACGACGCGGGATACCCCTGGCAGCTGCGGTATAAAGCCGATCCTTGAGAATGTCCAGGTAGAAACCACCCAAATCTTCCGAACAGAAATTATGCAGCCGATGTACGATCAGGTGAAAATCGTAGTTCCGATAACTTTCGGTCAGGTCATCCTGAAGTTTGCGGGTGAACGCCAGCATATAGCGGTCTATCTCCAGCCATTGCTCTACCGCCACCGTGTCCACGGCCGGGTCGAAATCAGCCAGGTTCGCAAGAAGAAAACGCAACGTATTGCGTATGCGCCGGTAGCTTTCCACCACTCGCTTCAAAATCTCATCGGATATCGACAGCTCGCCGGAATAATCGGTAGAAGCCACCCAAAGGCGAAGAATATCCGCTCCCGAGGTATCCATTACCTTCTGTGGCGCAATGACATTTCCTTTCGACTTGCTCATCTTGTGGCCTTGCCCATCCACCACAAAACCGTGCGTGAGCAATGCGTCGTAAGGCGCGCGGCCGTTGACGGCACAACCGGTCAAGAGGGAGGATTGAAACCAGCCGCGGTGCTGGTCGGAGCCCTCCAGGTAAAGATCGGCAGGATACCCGAGTTGAGCATTTTGCTTGAGTACCGTTTCATGCGTCGTGCCCGAATCGAACCACACGTCCAATGTATCCGTCAGTTTCCTGTATTTTTGCGCGTCGTCACCCAGCAGTTCCGCGGCATCCAGGCTAAACCATGCTTCGATTCCCTCTCGCTCCACGCGCTGCGCCACCTGCTCCAATAACTCATCCGTGCGGGGATGCAGTTCATCGGTTTCCTTATTCACGAAGAGTGCCATCGGCACACCCCAGGTGCGCTGGCGCGAAACACACCAATCGGGCCGATTCTTCACCATCGCATCCAAACGAGCACGGCCCCAGGAAGGGTAGAACGCTGTCGCTTCCACCGCAGCCATGGCCGATTCCCGCAGCGTCTGATCAGCCCCATCCTGATCCCTATCGCCCACCCGTTTATCCATGGCAATAAACCACTGAGGCGTTGCGCGGAAGATAATAGGAGTCCTGTGCCGCCAGCAGTGCGGGTAGCTGTGCTGAAGCTTATCGGCCTTCAATAAAAGACCGTTTTTCTCCAGCGCTCCAATCACCACATCATTGGCTTTCCATACGGAAAGACCGCCGACAAGCGGCACATTCTCGAAAAACCGGCCGTCACCGCCAACCGGATTCTCAACCGGCAAGCCGTATTTCTGACCCACAACATAATCATCGACGCCATGTGCCGGAGCCGTGTGCACCGCACCCGTACCGGCTTCCATGGTGACATGCTCTCCCAGGATTATCGGAACCTGTCGTGCATAAAATGGATGCTGTAGCAACATATTTTCAAGTTCGGCCCCGGTACACCTTCCGGCAATGCTGACTCCATTTCTATCCATACCGTAGCGTCCGAGCGCACTATCCATCAGAGCCTCGGCAATAAGTAAACACTCACTACCGACATCCGCCACAACGTAAGATTCGACAGGGTTCAGGCTCACCGCTTGATTAGCGGGCAACGTCCAGGGCGTTGTCGTCCAGATCACCACATACACTTGTTTAGCAGCTAAATTCGTTGACGCAAAATCATGCGAACCACGAATTTTTTTCCAGAACAGTTCGGCATCGATCACCCTGAATTTCACATCGATCGCCGAAGACGTCTTGTCTTCATATTCCACTTCAGCTTCCGCCAGCGCAGAGCCGCAGTCCATGCACCAGTTAACCGGCTTCTGTCCCTGATAGACATATCCCCTGCGACGGACTTTTCCGAATGCGCGGATAATGCCCGCCTCGGTGCTGTGGTTCATTGTGAGATAAGGGTGGTCCCATTCCGCCAGCACGCCTAGCCGGATAAAATCTGCTTTCTGCCGTGCAACCTGCTGTGCCGCAAAATCGCGGCATAGTTCACGCACCTTGTCCGCAGGCAAATTCTTGCCGTATTTTTTTTCCACCTGATGCTCGATCGGCAAGCCGTGGCAATCCCAGCCCGGCACATAGGGAGCATCGAAGCCAGCGAGCGTCTTCGACTTGATAATAATATCTTTGAGGATCTTGTTCACCGCATGGCCAATATGTATATCGCCGTTGGCATAAGGCGGGCCGTCGTGCAGCACGAATTTGGGGCGGCCTTTGCAAACAGCCCGTATCTTCTGGTAGAGATTTTTTTCCTGCCATGCCGCGAGCATCACAGGCTCGCGCCTGGCAAGGTCGCCGCGCATGGGGAAAGGCGTATCAGGCAGGTTCAGCGTTTTTTTATAGTCGGTCATATAATCTTGAACATAAAGCGGACATCATTTCGATCTGTGCAGAAGGCTTTTTGCGGGGGCAGAAGTTGCCGAGGGAGCCAAGCCAAAGTATTCTCTGGCGTCCTCCACATCTCTTCCAATCTGCCTGGTAAGCGCGATAAGGTCGGGGTATTTTTCTTCATCCCGGAGCTTATGCAGAAAACGCACGCGCAAGTGGCAGCCGTATATGTCCCGATCGAAATCGAAAAGGTGAACTTCCAGCACCGGCTTGCCATGCTCATGCACTGTCGGGCGTACGCCCAGGCTGGCCACTCCCTGAATCGAATCTGGAGAGAATAAACCCACCGTTCCCCTGGTTTCCATCTCGACTTCTACAGCGAAAATTCCTGAAAGCGGGGGCCGGTTATGCTTGAACGCAATGTTGGCAGTGGGGAACCCGATCTGCCTGCCGAGCTTGGCGCCACTCACCACCCGCCCGCTGATACTATAAGGCCGTCCCAGCAGGCGCTTCACAAGGTCCAGGTCGCCCTCAGCCAAAGCGATACGAACCGCCGTGCTCGAAACCCTTACACCATCCACTACATAGCCCGGCATTTCTTCCACTTCAAAACCGCACTGTGCCGAAAATGCCTCAAGCATGGCAAAATCCCCGGCCCGGCGGGCGCCAAACCGAAAATCGTCCCCTACCAGCATCCAGCGCACGGCAAGGCCTTGTTGCAAAATGCCGACAATAAATTCTTCCGCGCTAATTCTCGCGAAATCGAAATCAAAGCGGCACACCTGCACCCGCTCCACGCCCGCCGCCGCCAGCAACTCCAGCTTTTCCCGCAGGCTCGTGAGTCGGGCAGGGGCCTTGTCCGGCGCAAAAAATTCGCGTGGGTGCGGCTCGAAGATCATCACGCAAGACGTCAGGCCGAGCCTCGCGGCAGCTTCATTCAAACGGGCAAGCATAGCCTGGTGGCCTAGATGCACCCCATCAAAATTGCCTATGGTGAGCGCAACAGGCGCTTCTGCCTGAGCGGGAATGCCGCGAGAAACACGCATGGCTTGCGACTGCTAAAACGCTGAATTGTAGCTCGTTTCGGGTGGGTCTAGACAGTGGATTTTTGAATAATGAGTCGGTGCCCCTCTGGTAGGATGGGTGGAGTGAAGCGCAACCCATCATTCGGTTTTAAAACTTCATCAGATATTCATCGCCGCTCTGCCCCTTTTAAGCCCAGTTTTGAGACCACCGAACCAATTGTCGCGTGTTCCAATGAGTTATGCGCTGTGCTAGAATTACGCACTTCTAAAAACGCATACTGTGCCAATTCTCCGGGTATCCGCGTCGTATTTGAATATGTGTTTCAATTGGCCAAGTAGCTCAGTCGGTAGAGCAGAGGACTGAAAATCCTTGTGTCGGTGGTTCGATTCCGCCCTTGGCCACCAAATGATCGTTCCACCCTGTCCCAAGAAGTCCCGAAAGCCCGCTCCCTGCGGGCTTTTTCATTGGTTCTCTATCCCACCACGTCCCGCTGAGTTCTATTGCATCCGGTATCGTATAGGGGTATAAATGGGGGTACATCGTGTACCCCCAGCACCTTATACCCCCACAATGCCATTAACAGACACAGCAGTTCGCAATGCCAAGCCTGAAGCCAAGCCGCGCAAGCTGGCCGATGAAAAAGGGCTGTTCCTGTTGATTCATTCCAACGGCTCCAAATACTGGCGGTTTAAGTACCGTTTCGGCGGAAAGGAAAAATTGCTCTCCCTGGGTGTATACCCCGATGTATCGCTGGCCCAAGCCAGGCAGCGCAGGGACGATGCCCGCAAGCTGTTAGCCAATGAAGTTGATCCTGGAGTATTCAAGCAAGAAGCAAAGCGAGCAAATAGGGAAATAGCCGGCAATAGTTTCGAGGCGGTCGGGCGAGAATGGTATACAAAGCACTCTCCCAACTGGGCCGTAAGCCATGGGGACAAGATCATTCGTCGCCTGGAGCGAGATATCTTCCCCTGGATAGGAAATCGGCCTATCGCGGAAATCACTGCTCATGTGCTGCTGGCCACGCTTCGACGCATTGAGAATCGGGGCGCATTGGAAACGGCGCATAGAGCGCACCAGAATTGCAGCCAGATCTTCCGTTATGCCGTGGCCACTGGCCGGGCTGAGCGTGACCCATCCGTGGATCTCCGGGGGGCATTACCGCCGGCGAAGGAAAAGCATCACCCGAGTATTACCGACCCGACGGCGATAGGTGAGCTGATGCGAGCCGTAGAGGGTTATCGTGGCTCATTCGTAACCAGGTGTGCCTTGCAGTTGGCACCGCTGCTATTCGTGCGCCCTGGCGAGCTACGACGCGCGGAATGGTCGGAGGTCGATCTGGATAAATCCGAATGGAGGATACCCGGCGAAAAGATGAAAATGAAAGCAGTGCATATCGTTCCGCTTTGTAGCCAGGCTGTGGCGGTATTGAGAGAACTTCTCGCTCTTACGGGACAGGGAAAATATGTGTTCCCTGGAGTTCGTACCCCTTCCCGTCCAATGTCTGAGAACACCGTCAACTCAGCACTGCGCCGGCTGGGATATGGCAAAGAAGAATTAACCGGCCATGGCTTCAGAAGCATGGCCAGCACATTGCTTAATGAGCACGGCTGGAATCGCGATGCTATCGAGCGGCAGCTCGCCCATGCTGAGCGTGATTCCGTGCGGGCAGCATACAACTATGCTGAACACCTGCCGGAGCGCCGCAAGATGATGCAGGAATGGGCGGACTATCTGGACGGCCTAAAGTCCGGCGCAAAGATTTTGACCTTTAAATTGAACTAACAAACAGGATTTTCACAATGCCCCTTAATTTTGATGAACTCATACGGAATTCTGCTGTTGCGAGCTATCTTAACGAAGGTAACGCTGAACCATTAGCCCAGTTACTTAGAAGCGAGCGAAAACTCACGCCTGAATTAAGAATTTTTATTGCGGATATCATTGAGGGAAAAATTAAAAAAAAAGAGGAAGAAAACGTAGTTTAGACCAAACAGGCGCGTCAGTTTTTCACAGAATAGTTGTTTACAGAATGGATTTGGACTTCACCATGATGAAGTTGAAAGCAGTAAACAGTCAGAAACCGCAGCAAGGATTCGATGCTTATAGAGAAGCGTTGGAAATTGTAGCCGAACGACATGGAATAACAGCGTCACGCCTTGATAAGATAATTTATCCAAGGCGATCGAAAAGCAGCACTGAGAAATCGAAAAGCAGCACTGAGAAATCGAAAAGCAGCACTGAGAAATCGAAAAGCAGCACTGAGAAATCGAAAAGCAGCACTGAGAAATCCTCCTAATCTTTCGCCGCTAATTTGCTCTTATTAGCGGCGTTTATCTTTGTTGAGCATCACTTTAGCATGACCTCCTGCAACGTCGCATAAAGCACGTTGGTATTCCATAGGAGGTATTGTGCAGCTCAAATCCATATTAAAGCAGCCCGAAGTCTCGCGTGTAACCGGGCTCTCCCGATCTTCAATTTATCGCCTGGAAGCATCAGGGCAATTCCCATCAAGAGTTAAGCTCTCCGAGTGTGCCAGCGGCTGGCACAGTGAAGAGGTGCAAGCCTGGATAGCCAGCCGTCCACGCGCAGTCCCACAGAAAGCGGTAGCGCAATGAGCGGTCCTGATATCGATTTCAACAAGCTGGCAAGTGACGCGGGCGAATACGCTACTGATGAACTGGCCAACGCAGCGGAGGGATTAGCCGCGCTACTGGACACCTTGCCAGAGCCCCAGGCGACGGTAATCAGGAAGTATCCCGTGCTAGCTGTCGGGCTGGCCCTTCTTGCTCACCTGGACGCCCGAGCAGAGGAACAGCGCATCATGAGGGAAGTAAAGCTTGCGATTCTTAACAGGATTGCCGATAGCGTGGAGGTGGCTGTCGATGGTGTGATGCAACTGATTGTCGGCGAGCTCAAGGAAAGGTGGCTAATAAGCCATCAGAATCATACTGAAGCTGAGCTGAAAGCCGCCATGAGCTATTACGACTCCATGGCAGTCCGGGGCAGCGGGCTTAAGCATGATGATAAATAAATCAGCCTGTGCCTTGACATTCGCATCCGGCCGGGATTATGCTTTGTCTGCCGCTGGGGTTCCAGCGGTCGGGTTTGGAAGCCCGGAGCAAAGGCGCATAGCCGCCTTGAGCGGCTTTTCTATGCGCTTCGTTTATACGTTTACCGTTTACGGACGGCGACCGTGGAGAGCCGAGAGGCTCGCAGGTTCCTTTGCCCTGTCTTCCAATCCACGCTTCGCCGTCCACCCTCATTTGGAAGTGAGGGCGCGGTTAAACCGTTTGCAAAGGAGTATCACCATGTCCAAATCCCAAGGCGCGTCCGCGTCGACCATTCCCACCCAAACCGCCCGCGAAGATAGAGCGATATATCGGGCATTAAAGATACTGGAAAATCGACTGAAGGTGCCGGGACAGGCAATAACTCGCCCTCAGCACGCCTGTGATTATTTGCGCCTATTGCTCGCCAATCTCGAAAGAGAAGTATTCGTTTGCATGTTCCTGGACGCGCAAAACCGTGTTATCGAAACCGAAACATTGTTTTACGGCACCCTTACACAAACGGCCGTTCACCCGCGTGAAATAGTCAAGCGCTGCCTGCACCACAATGCGGCCGCTGTCATCTTCGCTCACAACCATCCCAGCGGCGTTGCAAACCCAAGCCCCGCCGATATGGTTCTGACGTGCGACCTGATAAACACACTGAAGCTGATAGACGTCAAAGTCCTCGATCACTTCATTATCGGCGGGCTTAATACCATGTCGTTTGCCTTGCGGGGCATCCTGGGCCATACCGCTTTGCCGGAAGAAAACGAACAGCAGGCGCCCCCTCCTAAACCCTCCAGGCGCAAGCGGAAATCCACTGCTCGGCCGATCGCACCCACAACAAGCAGCGCTTCACTCTGCCATTCGTTATGACCGCCGACAAGCTGCTTTCGCTCCTGCATGGTGTGAAACGTACCGGTCCCGGCCGGTACGTTTCGCTTTGCCCAGCTCACGAAGATAAACACCCTTCCCTGGCGATTCGTGAGCTGGAAGATGGCCGCGTCCTCTTGCATGACTTCGCAGGATGCGCCACCAGCGACGTTCTCGCAGCGGTAGGGCTAACCCTAGAAGACCTGTTTCCAGAGCAGCACGCGGCTTCTGGCAGCGCCAAAGAACGGAGGCCTTTCTACGCCGTGGACATTTTGCGTTGCGTAGCCTTCGAAGCCCTCGTTTGTTCAATTGCCGCAACTAATCTGGCACAAGGCGTGCCGCTGTCGGAATCCGACAGAAAGCGGTTGCTGGTGGCCGCTTCACGCCTTCAGGCTGCGACGGAGATATATGATGAGTAACGCTATTTCAAGTATAGAGCGCGGCGCGGCCGCGCTGGATAAGGAAAAAAAAGCGCTTAACCCGGACCAGCAGCGATACATTGAGCGCGGGCATGGCGTGCAGACGTCTGCAAAATCCCGCCTGAAAGTAATCAGGGCGAGCGACGTCAAGCCGCAACCCATCCGCTGGCTATGGCCGGGAAAAATCGCCCTGGGCAAGCCTACCCTGATTGCCGGAGATCCCGGCCTGGGCAAGAGCATGCTCACGGTAAGCTTTGCCGCGCACGTCTCGACCGGGCGGGACTGGCCAGCTGGGGGCGGACCATGCCCGCAAGGCGACGTCTTGTTTGTTTCCGCAGAAGATGATCCTGCCGATACCATCCGGCCGCGTCTGGATGCGGCGGGAGCTGATCCTTCGCGGGTGCATATCGTTGGCGGGGTGGAAAGCTTGAACCGCGACGGTGATCCCGAGACCAGGCTATTGAGTCTACGGCGCGATCTTGAGCCCATCCGTGAAGCGGCGCTGACATTGCCGCGATGCCGCTTGATCGTGGTCGATCCGGTATCCGCTTATCTGGATGGGGCTGACTCGCACAACAATGCGGAAGTGCGGGGCGTGATAGCGCCACTGTCCGAGCTGGCCAGCAGTATCGGTGCTGCGATCATCTTTGTTACCCACTTGAACAAGGGCACAGGTGGCTCAGCACTCTACCGGTCAACCGGCAGCCTGGCATTCGTTGCAGCGGCACGTGCCGCCTTCCTGGTGACCAAAGACAAGAGCGACCAGAACAGGCGTCTATTCCTTCCGCTAAAGAACAACCTGGGGCCGGACGCGACAGGCATGGCCTACCACATCGAGGAGGTGGGTGGCGTGCCACGCGTGGTGTGGGAGAAGGAGATCGTGCTGATATCCGCTGATGATGCGCTCGGGCGGGACGATGAAGACGGCGATCATGAAAGCACGCTGGCGGGGGATGCAGCCGACTGGTTGAGTGATGTGTTAGCTGGCGGGCCGGTACCGAGCAATGACGTCAAGAAGCACGCGAAAGAGGCGGGGTACTCATGGGCAACCATCCGCAGGGCACAGGCGGCGCTCGGCATTAAACCGCAGCGTATCGGCGGAGCAGCTGGGGATGGTGCGTGGGTTTGGACGCTACCGAAGGAACATCAAAGCCCACAAATGACGCTAGGCGCGGCTGGTGAATAAGATGCTCACGCCAACCCAAAGGTGCTCACCTAAGCTGTTCACTGAACAACTTACCCAACAACTATATATATATTGCTTTATAGCTAAGTTGTTCAAGCTGTTCAGGAGCCTGGACACCTTGAGCAACTTGCTCAACATGCCTATACCCCTGAGCACCTTGAGCAACTTTGCTGAAACCCGCATGAATAGGGGCTCTGACAAAGATGCTCAGATGAGCGCCTTAAGTGAGCAAGTTGGCAGAGGGGGCGGCGTAAAAGTCCAAAGCCTCACCCGCCTAGACCGTCTGCTTAATCGGATTTTTACGTGCGGGAGTTTCAGGAGGGGGGTACTCCTTCCAGCATTGTGCAGACGTCTGCAATGTTGCATTCGACTATTTATCAGCCGTGACGAAAAGGAAAAAGAGGCACTGTGTTTTTTCGGTTGTAAATATAACATCATGATTATTAAGATAAGATAATGTATAATTGTCATAAAATCAGTAGCAATAAAACTCTGTGGAGATAAAAATGCTGGCGTTAAATAAATGTGACTTGAAGTTTGCGAATACCGAAGGAGAGTTCACCGGTTACGGCTCCGTTTTCGGAGTCCTGGACTCTAAAAACGATGTGATCATGCCGGGCGCCTACGCCGAGGTATTGAAGTCAAGCGAGTCCGTGAAGGTATATGTGAATCACGGGTGGATGCGCGGTGAATTGCCCATTGGCACCTGGTCTGGTCTAAAGGAAGATGGCCGGGGTTTGAAAGGCACCGCAGGGCTGGTCATGCAGATGCCTTCAGCGGTGAATGCATATTGGTCCATCAAATCCGGCTTGGTCAGCGGTTTGTCTGTCGCGATCATGCCGGACCACAACAGTATTGAGCGGCGTGCCGACGGTGCGCGCGTGATCCACAACATCAAGGCACTAAAAGAAATATCCATCGTAACGGATCCAGCAAACGATGAATCACGTGTGCTTGATGTCAAGTTTTCGGAAGAAATCGAAAAAGTTGGAAGTATCAGAGAATTTGAGTGCTTACTACGGGATGTAGGGGGACTCGATCGGGGGACGGCTAAACAGCTTGTCACCAAAGCCAAGGAACTTTTCGCACAGCGGGACGCTGGCGATGATGTTCGGGCAAAGGAAAGTAGCGATGAGCTCGCTACTGCTTTTATGTTCCGTTTATCTACTTTTGGAAAAAATATATGACTATCGAAATAATCACCGCAGGGCTCGACAAGATCGAAGGCCAGATGAAAGCTCTTTATGAGAAATCAGACAATAGAATTGAAGAGCTCATTCTCAAGAATAGAGAATTCGCGGACGAGATTCTGCAACTGAAGCAGCGCGGTACGCCGCTCGATGCTGACGACTTCGGCACCGGTAGAAATACCAAGAGCATGGGTTCACAAGTTTGGGAAGGCATGACCGCCAATAGCGACCTTTTGGCAAAGACCAAGCAGCTACGGTTTGAAATCAAGGCCGCATCCGATGTAATCACCACCACCAATGTGCAAAAGATCGCATCCGGCGGGCTGACCTTACCAACTGGTGCCGCCCTGGGAATTCAAAATGCGCTCCCCTTGCGTCCTGCAGGCGGCATCTCTACCTTGGAATACAGCCGTTACACTGGCGTACAGGGTGCAGCCGCGGTACAAGCGGGTGAAGGCACAGCGAAGTCAGCGCTGCGTCCTGACTTTACCGCTATACAGCAAGGCGCCATCACCATCGCTGGTTATACCAAGTTGTCCAAGCAATCCCTCAGCGATAGCGCCGAATTGAAAATGGCGGTGGATGTGACTCTGCAACGCAGCATCGCGCTGGCCGTGGACGACATGCTGATGGATGGAAGCACGACCCCTGCCTTCGGCGGTTTCAATACCCTGGGCACCAGCTACACCAGCCTGGTGTATACCAGCTTGGCAGATGCGGCGAGCGAAGCGATAGCCACCATGCAAGAGGCAGGATTCTCGCCTAACGTGGTAGCGTTCCGTCCATCGGACTTCCTGGGTGTGCAACTGGCCAAGACCACAGCCGGAGAATACCTAGCTGGACCTTACCTTCAGCCTCTGCCGGAACTCTTGCGGGGAATGCGCGTGGTGCTGTCTGCCAATGTTCCAAGTGGAAAGGTTGTGGTAGCCGATACCGCACACCTTGAGCTCCTGGTGGTCGATGGCCTGACCATCGAGATCGGATATGTGAACGATGACTTTACCAAGAACATCGCCACGATCCTGGGTGAAATCCGCTTGATTCCGACTTTTCGGGCTACGGGATGCGTGCGAATCATCACTCCGAAGGCATAACGAATTGGCCGGGTAACTTTCAGCCTGGCTGATGGGCAGTCATGAGCCCTCACGCTTCTGGAAAATCATGAACGCAACTCGAGGAGTGCGCTAACCCCGAGTGCTTGCGGCAACTTTCCTTTAGTTGCGTGGCAGGCAGTATCAAAAAACCCTCAGCCGCGTTGCGCCATAGAAAAAGGTTACCGAAACAGTTTTGCAGTTAACGTTGTGCCATAAGGAAAGGAATTCATTTTAGTGCATCGAAGATGATTT
>NZ_FMWY01000009.1:0-113801 GCF_900103145.1 Nitrosospira sp. Nsp18
ACCTCGAGTCATACCACTCCGACATGTCGTAGTCGCGTCCACTTGCCTTGGCGTGACCCGACGTTCCTAGTGTTGTTGCCATGTTGTTTCCTCCTGTTGCCTTGTGCGTTGATCATGTGCTGCGCGCTCTACCGGCTTGAACCCAACTTCGACTCCTTAACCACTCCCCGCCGGTATGAGCTTCGATAATTTGTTGCTGTCTTCGTTGCTATCAATCTGGTGTTGCTCGGTGTGTCTGGTTTACTCGATGCTGCGGGTGTTGCTCAATGCTTCTGGTGCTGCTTATACTGCAGGTGTTGCTCGGTGCTGTCAGAGGTGTTTCCAGGTGTTTCTCTGTACCTGTGTATTCTGAATACGGTGTTACCAATACGTTACATACCCATAACCTCATAAAGACTATCCCCGAAGATGCCCTAAGTCAAGCAGTTTGTCGGGGCTGCAACAGGGCATCTTCCATAGCAATTTCTATGCCAATTTGTGTTGGTTTTTTCGTAATCTTTCAGTGATGCAGTCCGATAGATATTTTGTCGCCTGGAAGAACGCCAGTAAACGGGGATATGGTTTCGTTATTCGTGGAAGAATTGTAATGGAAGCTACCCGGTTAGCGACAGAATAAGCTAAGATAATTTCGAAAGCGTATCATCATCTGTTACCACTTTTTTTGTCGATTTATTTTGATATTGCTGATCCTTCATACCCGGATCGATTACGTTGACCGTTGGCTAATAGTCTACCTATCTTTCCACCCTATCGTGGACGCTTTGCTCCATCTCCGACCGGACCGCTGCATTTCGGCTCCCTTGTCGCTGCCGTCGGCAGCTATCTTGAGGCGAAATCGCGTCAGGGCGAGTGGATGGTCAGGATCGAAAACCTGGATCCGACACGCGAAATTGCCGGCGTATCGGGGCAAATTCTAAATACCCTGCAAGCGCTGGGAATGGAATCGGATAGTGAGGTTATCTATCAAAAACAGCGCTACAAAACGTATCAGGCAGCGCTCGCTGTACTTGAAAGGCAGCATTTGGTTTATCCCTGCGTCTGCAGCCGTAAGGAAATTGCAGATTCCACGATCACAGGAATAGATGGACCCATTTATCCTGGTACCTGCCGTGGACGCTTCCTTCATGACCAATGCCCCGGGGCACGGCGAATACGAACTGATAACAGGCTGATCCAGTTCAGGGATTCGCTGCAAGGGCTGATTCTACATCGATTGCACAGTGATATTGGGGATTTCGTGCTGCGCCGTGCCGATGGGGTTTTTGCTTATCAATTGGCAGCGGTCGTTGACGATGCCGAGCAAGGAGTCACTCATGTGGTGCGTGGGAGAGATTTGCTGAATTCTACTTCTCGCCAAATATACCTGCAACAATTGCTGGGTTATCCGACTCCTTCCTATCTGCATCTTCCGGTAGTAGTTAACGCTCGAGGTGAGAAACTCAGCAAACAGACCGGCGCTGCGCCTCTTGATGTTTCCGATCCGATGCCACAATTAATGATGGCGATACGTTTCCTGGGTCAAGCACCACCGGCAGAATTGATCGGAAGCGATGTCGGTTCATTTTGGAAGTGGGCGACAGAATATTGGAAACCGGAGAAAATTCCTCAAAAATAGCGAAACTTCCAGCAGAAATCGAATTCGGTCAAGATGCAACGCCCTCATCAAGACATTCGTGCTACGCTGCTGCCCTGATTGCGATAGGCTGAGTAACTGGATGGCACCTCGTAACTTATTAAAGATGTTATATGAAATGAATATAACCCTGCAGGGATCTGAGAAGGGATACCGATGAATAGTGAAATACCTGAATTGATCTGCATTGCGAAGGAGGAGTAGTGCCGTTTCTGCCATTTTACATACCCAGGCATAAGCAACTCAAGATTGTAATTGTGGGTGGCGGTTATGCGGGAATCGCTGCGCTGGTAACCCTTCTGCGCCATATGCCCGAGGTCCGCATCACGATCATAGATCCCAGGCTTCATCACCTTAAGATTACGCATATACATGAAACGTTCCGGTATCCGCTGGACGACTTTCTCGTATCGTTTTCAGATCTGGAAAATCGCTTTGGCTGCCGACACGTTTGCGCCCAGCTGATCCTGAACGATTGTGTTCTCCAGCAAAGCCAGAAAGATAGATTTATCGTGGTCAACGACGAAATACTGGAATTTGATTATCTTCTGGTGGCCTCAGGTTCGCCTCTCGCGCAGCTGAGTAAATCAGAGGATATTTTCGACCTGAATGATTTCATGATCACCACCGGCTCGGACTTACTGAACCAGCAGCGCTATATACATGAGCCCGGCGAGAAAATCATTTCAGTAATAGGCGGAGGCGCCACAGGTATTCAATTTCTTTTCGAAATCGCCCATTTTCTCCAGCGCCAGAAATTCGGATGGAAATTGCGGTTGATTCATGGGGGAGATCGTGTACTTAACCAATTTGGAGTAGGCTTTTCGGAATATACCCAGGCACGCATGTCTGAACTGGATATAGATTTTTATCCTAATACTCGTTACCGGGACCAGGTCGCGAATAAGATTTTGCTGCAAGAAGTCGAAACGGGTCACGAATTCGAGCTACCTTCCACTATCTCGCTCCTGTTTCTCGGCAAAAAACTTGATACGCCGCTCTTCGCCAATGCGTTCGGACAAGTTGTGATCGAGCAGAAACAGTTGGAGAATATTTTTACCGCCGGCGATTGTTCCATATATAACTCTGCCGGTTCCAATGCCATGACAGCGCAATCCAGCGTTCGCAAAGGAATGCTGGCGGCAAGAAATATTTTACGTCACTCAGGCTCATTAAAGTTGCTGGAGCCATACTTTCATCGCGACTTAGGTTACGTCATCAGTCTTGGACCATCGGATGCCGTCGGTTGGCTGGCACTCGAAGGTAACGTGGTCGGTGGCATGCCGGCGCTGATGATCAAGGAGGTGGTAGAGGCTCAATATGATTTATTGCTGACAGGAATCGATACGTATCTGATCTAAGTTCGAATGCTTGGCATTAACAATACAATACCATATCGTTAAAATAAACAGTTGAAGAGCGGGCTATTAAGAGCGGGCTATTAATCGATATTCACCGGTTCGCCAGGATAGACGATATAACCATACCCTGCTGAAACCATTTATCGATCACATATTCATAAAACTCCTGATTTCGGTTATTGCTGAAAACGGTCGCTAGCGCTTTCCCTTTTTCTGTCAGGAGAACGTGTCCAAGATCAAGCTGATTGTTCGCTTCCTCCGGAAATTGGATTTTCGTAGCCTGGCCGAAATAAAACAGACGGGTATGCTTACCAAACCTTCTCTTCACATATCCAGCGGCCTCAAAGGATATCAAACCGATTGACTCCAAATGTTTTAATACCCGTAAGCTGATGCCATGCTTTGCATAAACCGCATGCTCCGGATTATAAATTAAAAGCAGCGGCTCCCCTTGAATCCATACAAACTGGCACAGGGATGTAAAAAGCGCTGCATCGTCTTCATCAAGATCAGGAATATGGGCGTCTATCTCTTTCTTTAAAGACATTGCCAACTCGATATCAATGGAGTTTTTTATTTCCTGGAAATTGGCTGCATCCAGGTGAAAACGCCGGGGATGGCGTAGCGCGTTAAAATTGATGGCCGCGACGGGTAAGTTCCTGGTCAATTTTTCCGAGAAAACTTATATTTTTTTTGCGCTGTTTGTCGCCCTTGTACCAAGTAAAACAGGCAAGAGTACCAAGCAAGACCAAGAGAAGGTTTGTCGCAGTCGGACCGCCGAAAAACATGTCCATAAGCCCGGTCAACAATGCAAACGCGCCCGCTATACCATTCCAGTTCAAGAACTTATTTCCCCACGTCGGGGCTTCACGTTGGAGACGCCACGCAAGAAGTTTCTCACGTATCGAAACAAGTTCGGCCACGGTCCAGGTCGTTAAATCCATCGGAATAGCCCCAACTGAAATAAAAGATACATAACCGATCGAATGTCCATGCTATCAATAGCTCAGATCAGTGTATGTTAGAAGCATACAAGAATTCTCTGAACCAGACAATGATTTATGCTGGGCAGAGCTAAAGCAGTTTTTATTCCGCGATGCCAAACCGGATGATGGTTTATTAATACCGGTCAGGCATAAAGAAGCCGGGATAACCCGGCTTCTTTTTTTTACCTTATCGCCGGCACTTACGTATCGGCTTTCTCAGCTACGGTCGTAGTTAATTGCTCTGGTCGATCCAACAATTCCACTAAAGCCATCGGTGCGTTGTCACCCTTGCGAAAACCGAATTTAAGAATACGCAAATAACCGCCGTTACGTGTTTGATATCGCGGACCCAGTTCACCGAATAACTTACCGACCATGTCACGATCGCGCAAGCGATTGAATGCCAGACGTCGATTCGCCAGCGATGGTTTTTTACCTAGCGTTATCATTGGCTCGATTACACGGCGCAACTCCTTGGCCTTAGGCAGCGTGGTTTTAATAACCTCATGCCGCAACAATGAATTGGTCATGTTACGTAGCATCGCCAGTCGGTGGCTGCTCGTACGATTTAGCTTTCGTAGCCCATTATGGTGCCGCATGACTTGTTTCCTTTTTTCCCTTATCAAGATTGGAAGGCGGCCAACTTTCCAGCTTCATGCCCAGCGTCAATCCACGCGAAGCCAAGACCTCCTTTATTTCATTGAGAGATTTTCTTCCCAAGTTAGGGGTTTTCAGCAATTCGGTTTCCGTGCGCTGAATTAGGTCGCCAATATAATAGATATTCTCCGCTTTCAGGCAATTGGCCGAGCGCACGGTAAGCTCCAAATCATCCACTGGCCGAAGCAATACCGGATCAATCTGAGGTAATTTTGGCTGCTCCACCGGTAACGGTGTGCCCTTAAGGTCGGCAAATATGGAGAGTTGCTCAACCAGCACCTTCGCCGCATAACGGATCGCTTCTTCCGGATCGACGACGCCGTTGGTTTCAATATCCATAACGAGCTTATCGAGGTCGGTACGCTGCTCAACCCGAGCACTCTCGACCGCATAACTTACGCGCCGCACAGGACTGAAAGAAGCGTCCAGCAAAATGCTACCGAGAGCACGACCTTCACTTGTCAATTGCCGCACAGTTCCAGGTACATAACCGCGCCCAAGCTCCACCTTAATTTGCATATCCAGCTTTCCGCCGGCAGTAAGATGTGCCACCACATGATCTGGATTAATGATTTCCACATCATGTCCTGCTTCGATGTCGCCGGCAGTCACCGTACCTTCACCTTTCTTTTTAAGGATCAGTATAGCCTCGGTTCGGCTGTGTAGCTTTAGAACGATACCCTTAAGATTGAGCAGAATATCGACCACATCCTCTTGTACACCGTCCAGTGCAGAATACTCATGCACTACACCGCTAATCTGGACTTCGGTTGGTGCAAATCCCGGCATGGACGATAGCAAAATTCGACGTAATGCATTTCCTAACGTGTGACCGTACCCACGTTCAAACGGTTCCATGATAATCTTGGCATGCAGCGGGGAAATATTCTGCACGTCAATAATGCGGGGCGTAAGAAAAGTGTTACTTGGCATAGCCTGATCCTTTTGCGGAAACCTTGGCGGTAATTACTTAGAATACAACTCAATTACTAGAGACTCATTGATGCTTGAAGGCAAGTCAGAACGCTCCGGTTTAACTTTAAACGTTCCTTTCATAGCCTTGACATCCATCTCTATCCACTCTGGAAAATTACGCTGCTCCGCTGCTTCCACAGCAGCCTTGATGCGCAGATGACCTTTAGCCTTTTCCGCAACCTCTATCACATCACCGGGCTTAACCTGGTAGGAAGGAATATTGGTCCGGCGTCCATTTACCAGGATGCCGTTATGGCGCACGATCTGGCGCGCCTCTGACCGCGAAGCACCAAATCCCATCCGGTAAGAAACCGTATCCAGGCGACATTCCAGCAACTGCAGCAAATTCTCGCCAGTAATACCGCGCTGTCGTTCCGCTAGCTCATAATTGTTATGGAACTGGCGCTCCAATATGCCATATATCCTGCGCAACTTCTGTTTTTCGCGCAATTGGACCCCATAGTCAGACAACCGCGTACTTTTCTGACCGTGTTGACCGGGCGCATAGTTCCTGCGCTCGATTGCACATTTGTCGGTGAAACACTTCTCACCTTTCAAGAATAACTTCTCCCCTTCCCGTCGACATTGGCGACATTTAGGATCAAGATTTCTAGCCACAGACTACTCCTTAAATACGGCGTTTTTTCGGTGGGCGGCAACCGTTATGCGGAACCGGCGTCACATCCGAAATAC
Organism: Nitrosospira sp. Nsp18; assembly: GCF_900103145.1. NCBI lineage: Bacteria > Pseudomonadati > Pseudomonadota > Betaproteobacteria > Nitrosomonadales > Nitrosomonadaceae > Nitrosospira > Nitrosospira sp. Nsp18. The sequence continues at coordinate 6,306 of NZ_FMWY01000009.1, forward strand.
TGGTGATTTTAAAACCGGCTGCGTTCAAAGCCCGCACGGCGGATTCACGTCCCGGACCAGGACCTTTGATACGCACTTCCAAATTCTTTACTCCGCATTCCTGAGCAACCTTACTTGCCTGCTCGGCTGCTACCTGAGCAGCGAATGGAGTACTTTTACGCGACCCCTTGAATCCGGCACCGCCGGAAGTCGCCCATGATAAAGCGTTGCCCTGGCGGTCCGTGATAGTCACGATAGTGTTATTAAATGATGCATGAACGTGGGCAATCCCCTCCGCTACATTTTTTTTGACCTTCTTGCGAACCCGTGTGGCTGCTTTTACCATATCGAATTATTCCTGTATGCTACCGTTCAGTTGGCTGAAAATTATCTCGTTGCTGCCTTTGCGTTGGAAGCTCGAACTGCCTTGCGTGGCCCCTTACGCGTCCTTGCATTTGTACGAGTACGCTGGCCCCGTACCGGCAAACCACGACGGTGACGCAATCCACGATAACAGCCCAAATCCATCAAACGTTTGATATTCATAGAAACCTCACGCCGCAGATCGCCCTCGACCGCAAATTTTGCGACGTTGTCTCTCAGCTTTTCCATTTGAGCATCGGTTACATCTTTGATCTTAGTGGAAGCACCGATGCCAACCGCAGCACAAATCTCCCGCGCTCTGGCGCGACCTATGCCGTAGATTGAAGTTAACGCAATTTCGGCATGCTGATGATTCGGGATATTTACTCCAGCGATACGGGCCATACAGGTTTCCCACAAAAATTTTGAATTATAACATCGAAAGTGATGCTTATTCGATTAACCTTGGCGTTGCTTATGCCTTGGATCTGAACAAATTACCCGAACTATCCGATTGCGTTTAATAATCTTGCAATTACGGCAGATTTTTTTTACAGAGGCTAATACTTTCATAAATACTCCTTCCCCACTATTTCGCGCGAAATGTAATTCGCGCTCTGCTTAAATCGTATGGCGTCAAATCCACCGTAACCTTATCACCAGGTAAAATCCGAATGTAATGCATTCGCATTTTTCCTGAAATATGGCCCAGCACGACGTGCCCATTTTCCAGCTTGACACGGAAGGTTGCGTTTGGCAACGTTTCGAGTATCTCGCCCTGCATTTGTATCGTTTCTTCTTTGGCCATCCTATCCTTAGATGTAACTATCTTGCCGGTAATCCACCGCCGCCTTTGAAGTTGGTTTTCTTCAGCAAGCTCTCATACTGATGGGACATTATGTACGCCTGAACCTGCGCCATGAAGTCCATGGTAACCACCACGATAATGAGGAGAGACGTCCCTCCAAAGTAAAATGGTACGTTCCATTTCAAGATCAGGAATTCCGGCAGCAAACACACGAGTGTTACATAAATCGCTCCGGCCAGGGTAAGTCTTAGCATAATGCGTTCGATATACCGGGCTGTCTGCTCGCCCGGACGAATCCCAGGGATGAAAGCCCCGCTTTTTTTCAGATTCTCGGCAGTTTCTCTGGGATTGAATACAAGCGCGGTATAAAAGAAACAGAAAAATATGATCATTGCAGCATACATGATCACGTAAATCGGTTGGCCCGGCGATAGCGCGCCGCTCATATCCTTCAACCAACTCATGGATTCGCCCGTCGCAAACCAGCCTGCCAGCGTAGCTGGAAACAATATAATGCTGGAAGCAAAGATCGGAGGAATCACACCGGACATATTCAGCTTCAACGGCAAATGAGAGCTTTGGCCGCCATAAACTTTTCGTCCCACCTGGCGCTTCGCATAATTCACAAGTATCTTGCGCTGGCCGCGCTCGACAAAAACCACGAAGGCTGTCACTGCCGTTGCCGCCACAAAGATCCCCAATGCAACCAGAAAATGCATTGCACCAGTTCTGACCAGTTCCAGCGTACCGCCAATTGCGCTGGGAAGCCCCGCTGCTATGCCGGCAAAAATTATGAGCGATATACCATTCCCGATGCCGCGTTCAGTAATCTGTTCGCCTAGCCACATTAGAAATATCGTTCCGGTAACCAAGGTTATCACCGTTGTCAACAGGAACATCGGTCCAGGCTCGATCACCAATCCGGGCTGGGATTGCAACGCAATCGATATGCCATAACCCTGCAGCAGCGCCAATCCCAACGTACCGTATCGAGTGTATTGGGTAATTTTCCTGCGGCCTGATTCCCCCTCTTTCTTCAGCGCTTCCAGATAAGGAAACGCAACTGTACCCAATTGCATAATAATAGAAGCCGAAATATACGGCATGATCCCGAGTGCAAAGATCGAGAAACGGGAAAGCGCGCCACCCGAAAACATGTTGAACATCCCAAGGATGCCCCCTTGCTGCGACTCGAACAGGTCTTTTAGCACCACTGGGTCGATACCTGGTACCGGAACATGCGCACCGATTCGATAGACGACTAATGCGAGCAACAAAAACCACAACCGACGTTTCAAGTCGCCAAGTTTTCCGGAGAGTCCCCGCAGGGATTCGCTAGCGGCCAATCTGTATCCTCTCGAGTTTATTCAACGCTGCCCCCAACGGCTTCGATGGCAGCCTTCGCGCCTTTCGTTACTGCAATTCCCTGCAACTTAAGTGCACGCTCGACCTTTCCGGAAAGTATCACCTTCGCACTCAAAGCAGATCCGGGAATAACCCCTGCCTGTTTCAGGATGAGGATATCGATTTCATTTCCTGGCAATTTTTCCAAGGCCGACAGTCGCACTTCAGCGGTAGCGCTCCGGGTAAGTGATACAAAACCACGCTTGGGCAAACGACGTTGAAGGGGCATCTGGCCGCCTTCAAAACCTACTTTATGAAAACCGCCAGAGCGGGATTTTTGTCCCTTGTGACCTCGTCCGGCAGTTTTGCCGAGGCCGGAACCGATGCCGCGCCCCAAACGCCGCCTTGCATGCTTGGCGCCACCGGCTGGCTTAATCGAATTCAGCTGCATCTACGCCTCACTCTTTACAAGGTAATAAATATTATTAATCATACCTCGCACAGCCGGAGTATTCTCCAACTCAGCGCTACTATTTATTCCGCGCAGTCCCAACCCACGTGCAGTCGCACGATGCGATCGTTTCGTACCGATCAGGCTTTTGACTAAAGTCACTTTAATCTTTTTTTTATCCGTAGTCATTTCGCCAAGCCCATGATTTCTTCCACACTCTTGCCCCTCTTGGCTGCGATTTCCGCGGGCGTATTCATCGCTTGCAATCCATGCAAAGTCGCACGCACTACATTATAAGGGTTGGTTGAACCGATACATTTGGCGAGAATATTATGAACACCCATCACTTCGAATATTGCCCGCATCGGCCCACCGGCAATAATACCGGTTCCTTCGGACGCAGGCTGCATATAGACTGTAGCAGCGCCATGTCTGCCGATGACTGGGTGATGTAGCGTGCCATTCTTCAAGCTTACCTTGATCATCTTGCGGCGGGCTTCATCCATTGCCTTTTGTACGGCAACCGGCACTTCCCGGGATTTACCTTTACCCATGCCGACAGCGCCATCCCCGTTCCCAACTACCGTCAGCGCGGCAAATCCGAGGATACGACCTCCTTTGACTACTTTGGTGACCCGATTAATCGCCACCATCTTTTCCTTAAGGCCATCACCTCGATCATCACCCTGAGGCACCTTTCCTTGCATGCGTCCTTGCATTTTAGCCATTATCTTCCCTCAGTTAGAATTTGAGGCCATGTTCACGAGCAGCTTCGGCTAATGCCTTTACGCGCCCATGATATTTGAACCCCGAGCGGTCGAATGAAACCGTCTCGATACCTAAACCTCTGGCTTTTTCTGCAACGCGTTTCCCAACTGCCGCCGCCGCATCAACGGTGCCGCCATTGGGCAAATCCTTGCGAAGCTCTGGCTCCAAAGTAGATGCACTGGTCAAGACCTTCCCGCCAGAGCCATCTATCAACTGTGCATAAATATGACAATTGCTGCGATGCACCGACAACCGCACCATCTTCAGCTCGGCGATCTTGGCGCGCGTCCGACGAGCACGGCGCAAACGGGATTTTGTTGGATTCGGCATATCTACCCCAATTATTTTTTCTTGGTTTCTTTCATAACGATGACTTCATCGGAATAACGCACACCCTTCCCCTTATAAGGTTCCGGCTTGCGGTAAGCACGTACGTCAGCCGCGACCTGGCCGACCTGTTGCTTATCCATTCCCTTGATAATGACCTCGGTTTGAGTGGGCGTTTCCACTTTAACGCCCTCAGGCATCTTGTGAGCGACGGGGTGTGAAAATCCCAGAGTCAAGTTTAGAACATCATTCGCCGCCTGGGCACGATAGCCTACTCCAACCAGTGTCAGTTTCTTTTGAAAACCGCTGGTAACTCCCTTGACCATATTGGCAAGCAATGCGCGCATCGTACCAGACATCGCATTTGCGTGTTTCGAATCATTCGCAGCTTTAACAAGCAAACTATCGCCCTCACGCTCGACAGAGATGTCTGAAACCAGACTGCGCTGCAACGCGCCCAGTGGTCCCTTTATCGACACTTCAGAGGCTGAAAGCGTTACCTCAACACCTGCGGGAATCAGCACAGGATTTTTACCCACTCGAGACATTTTTTATATCCTTAAGCCACAATGCATAGTACTTCACCGCCAACGCCATTGGCGCGCGCCTTTCGCTCCGTCATTACACCTTTTGAAGTGGAGACGATCGCTACGCCTAACCCGTTCATCACATTAGGAAGCTTGTCGCTGGCTTTGTAAATCCTCAGGCCGGGACGGCTAACACGTTCAATTTTTTCAATTACAGGACGTCCCGCGTAATATTTTAAACTGATATCCAACAGCGGCTTTCCGTCCGCTTGGTGAACCGCGAAATCCTCGACGTAACCTTCATCCTTCAATACTTGCGCAATCGCAGCTTTGAGCTTGGACGCGGGCATTACAACGGATGTTTTTTCGGAAAGCTGCGCGTTACGAATCCGCGTCAGCATATCGGCGATAGGGTCACTCATGCTCATCTAGGGATACCTCTAGAAATCCAGATTCCGTAACCGGAAAATATACTAATCTCTGAAATTATTAAATTGATCATGTTGGGCCCGCCTTTTGTATGAACGAAAGTCGCGTTTGGTTCATTAGTATTTAGACGCGCCCAAAATATTATGTCGCTCAATCTTACCAACTGGCCTTGATTATGCCGGGAATCTCCCCGCTCATCGCAATATCGCGGAGTTTGCTGCGGCCCAGACCGAACTTGCTGTAAACGCCACGTGGACGACCAGTCAGGGAGCAACGATTACGCAGACGCACCGGACTTGAGTTGCGCGGCAACATCTGAAGCTTGATCCTGGCAGAATGTCGATCTTCATCGCTCGAATTGGCATCGTTAATTATGGCCGACAATTCAGCGCGCCGAGGCGCATATTTCTTTACGGTTTCGCGTCGTTTCAAGTCGCGGTTAATCACAGCTATTTTGGCCATGCTACTCTCAATTTTTAAATGGAAATTTAAATGCCGCCAACAACGCTTTCGCCTCCGCATCCGTCTTTGCGGTGGTGGTGATAGTTATATTCATGCCCCTTAGCGCGTCGATTTTGTCATATTCAATTTCAGGGAAAATGATTTGCTCTTTTACACCCATGTTGTAATTTCCCCGCCCATCAAATGCCCTGCCGGAAACACCACGAAAATCACGAATACGCGGTATAGCCACGCTAACCAGTCGGTCCAAAAATTCATACATGCGAATACGGCGCAATGTAACCATGCAGCCCAGCGGATATCCATCACGAACCTTAAACGTCGCGATGGATTTTTTCGCCTTTGTCACCACCGGCTTCTGCCCTGCAATTTTTTGCATATCGCTTACGGCGCTATCCATGACCTTCTTATCTGCGACCGCCTCTCCCACACCCATATTAAGCGTGATTTTCTCGATGCGGGGGACTTCCATCACAGACTTGTAGCCAAATTGCTGCATTAATTGTTGGACTACGGTGTCGCGGTAATACTCTTGTAGACGAGCCATATTCTTTCCTTAACCTATTCAGGCATCAAGCAGTTCGCCGCTCGACTTGAAATAACGGACTTTACCTTTGCCTTCCTGAATTCTGAAACCCACACGGTCGGCTTTACGAGTGAAGGGATTATAAATCGCTATATTCGAGACCTGAATTGGATTCTCCATCTCGACGATTCCACCCGTGGCTCCCTTATTTGGATTGGGCCGCTGATGTTTCTTGACCTTATTGACGCCCTCGACCACCACCAAGTCGGCATTCACCGCGCGCAACACCGTGCCACGCTTGCCCTTGTCTTTGCCGGTAATGACAACGACATCATCACCTTTCTTTATCTTTCGCATATTCAGTCCTTACCGCGCCTACAAAACTTCTGGCGCAAGCGAAACAATTTTCATGAAACGTGCATTACGCAATTCCCGCGTTACCGGTCCAAAAATACGCGTACCAATTGGCTCCAGCTTGGCGTTCAACAACACGGCAGCGTTACTGTCAAATTTGATTAACGAACCGTCAGCGCGACGCACTCCTTTTGAAGTGCGAACCACCACCGCATTGTACACCTCGCCTTTTTTGACACGTCCCCGCGGCGCAACATCCTTGATGCTGACTTTTATAATGTCGCCAATACCAGCGTAACGCCGCCTGGATCCGCCCAGCACCTTGATGCACATGATCGAACGAGCACCAGTATTGTCCGCGACTTGCAGAATCGATTGCATTTGGATCATTTTTTACTCACTCTTTCCAACTTTTCCTGCCCCGAGACCGAGGTGTGGATAGTATTGGAACCCGTCCGGGTTATGAAGTCACCAATTGATGACTGCCAAAATTAAAGATCTGAAAAACGAAGAGGCCGAATTATAAGTTAATCCTGTGAGAAAAACAAGGAAAAAGAAATATTGACCTATCGGGCTCGTCAGTAAATCAACTGACTTGGTTGCCCTTCTCCATCAACTTAACCACGCGCCAGGCTTTTGTTTTAGAGAGAGGCCGGCATTCTTCGATTACTACCATATCACCTGGATGAAACTCGTTACTCTCGTCATGAACGTGGTATTTTTTTGAACGAACCATTATCTTCCCATAGAGGGGATGCTTAACTTTACGTTCGACCAAAACAGTAATGGTCTTATCCATCTTATCACTCAACACTTTTCCGCTGAGGGTGCGGCTTAAATTAGCTTCACTCATGACTGCTTTGCCTTCTGGCTAAGTATGGTTTTTGCGCGCGCGATATCCCGGCGCACGTTACGTAATTGGTTGGTATTACTCAACTGCTGTGTTGTGTGCTGCATCCGCAGGCCAAACTGCGCCCGTAGGAGCTCTAACAACTCCTGCTGCAACTCTACCGGATTCCGGGATCTAAGGTCTTTAGTTTTCTTTTTCATAATTAACCGCCTACCTGTCTTACAACGAATGTAGTCAGAATCGGAAGCTTGGACGCAGCTAGACGAAAGGCTTGTCGCGCCAGCGCTTCATCAACGCCGTCCATTTCGTACAGCATTTTACCGGGCTGAATTTCCGCCACAAAGTACTCTGGATTCCCCTTCCCATTGCCCATCCGAACCTCGGCTGGCTTATGGGAAATCGGTTTATCCGGAAATATTCGGATCCAGATACGCCCGCCGCGTTTTATGTGACGGCTCATTGCGCGCCGCGCGGCCTCGATCTGTCGCGCGGTTAATCGACCACGGCCAACTGCCTTGAGACCATATTCCCCAAAACTGACTTTCGCACCGCGGGTTGCAACCCCGGTATTACGTCCTTTTTGCTGTTTGCGGTACTTCGTTCTAGCTGGCTGCTGCATCTTTTGCTCCTGGCGTTATAGTTGCAGACTTGGAGGAGGGCGCTTCAACCGTGTTCTCAGGTTTTCTGGCAATTTTCCTCTCGCTCGTTCTTGCGTCGGTCCTGGGTTCCCCCCTGCCAGCCGGCTTCCGTGCTGGACGTCTGGCTTCCGGTTCTCCCGCAGGAGTCGGTGCTTGCGTTGCTGGCCCAATTGCCCCCGATTGCTCGTTGCGTCCTATCACTTCGCCCTTGAATACCCAAACTTTGATTCCGATCACACCGTATGTGGTCTTGGCTTCCGAAACACCATAGTCCAGATCAGCACGCAAGGTGTGAAGCGGCACACGGCCTTCACGGTACCATTCGGTGCGAGCAATTTCAATGCCGTTCAATCGCCCGGCACTCATGATTTTGATGCCTTGGGCACCTAAGCGCATTGCGTTCTGCATCGCGCGTTTCATGGCACGACGAAACATGATACGTTTCTCTAACTGCTGCGCAATATTGTCTGCAATCAATTGCGCATCAATTTCCGGCTTGCGGATTTCCTCGATGTTTACGTGCACCGGAACACCCATAAGCTTTTGCAGCACACCGCGCAGAACTTCTATATCTTCGCCTTTCTTGCCGATTACGACACCGGGACGTGAACTGTAAATGGTAATGCGCGCATTCTTGGACGGCCGTTCGATGATTACGCGACCAACGGATGCGTGCGCCAATTTCTTTTTAAGATATTCCCGAACCTTTATATCTTCGTTCAGCATCCCTGGAAAATTTTTTGTATTGGCATACCACTTCGACGACCAGTTTTTAAGTACAGAAAGGCGGAAACCCGTCGGATTTATTTTTTGTCCCATAATGTCCTGGTACGTCCTTATTTTTTGTTGCCGGCTTTGTCGCCAACAGTAAGAAGAATATGACAAGTTGGCTTGACGATGCGATTGCCACGCCCCTTGGCGCGGGCGCTGGTACGCATCATTGACGGTCCACGATCCACATATATCGTCGATACCTTTAATTCGTCTATATCCGCTCCATCATTATGCTCAGCATTGGCGATGGCCGATTCGAGCAGCTTACGAATAATGACAGCGCCTTTTTTCGGACTGAAGGCAAGCAGATTAAGCGCCCGATCCACAGGTAATCCCCGAATCTGATCCGCCACCAACCGACCCTTCTGTTCGGATAACCTGACCCCACGCAATACGGCAGTTGTTTGCATAATTGATTATCCCTATCTCTTCGATCCAGCCGCAACTTTCCTGTCGCCTGAATGCCCCTTGAAAGTACGAGTGTGAGAGAATTCTCCAAGCTTGTGTCCTACCATGTTCTCGGTAACGTATACCGGGATATGCTGTTTACCATTATGTACCGCAATGGTTAAACCAATAAAATCCGGTAGAACAGTTGACCGACGCGACCAGGTTTTGATCGGGCGCTTGTCATTGGTAGCGCGCGCAGCCTCCACTTTGGCTATCAGATGCAAGTCAACAAATGGACCTTTTTTTACAGAACGTCCCATGATTCATTACCCTTTATTTGAATAACGGCGCCGCACAATCATACCATCGGTACGCTTATTGGCACGAGTACGGAAACCTTTGGCAGGTGTCCCCCATGGGCTGACTGGATGACGCCCTGCAGCGGTTTTACCTTCACCTCCACCATGGGGATGATCTACAGGATTCATCACCACACCGCGCACTGTAGGCCGAATGCCGCGCCAGCGCTGTGCACCCGCTTTACCGATCGATCGCAAATTATGCTCCTCGTTTCCGACCTCGCCTATCGTGGCACGGCAGTTTACGTGCACCCTTCGGATTTCTCCGGAACGCAGGCGAAGCTGGGCATAATCCCCCTCGCGTGCCAGAAGCTGCACCGACGTACCTGCAGAGCGGGCCAGTTGCGCACCTTTCCCCGGCATCATTTCCACGCAGTGAATTGTGCTACCCACCGGAATATTGCGCAGCGGCAGCGCGTTACCATTCTTGATCGGCGCATCCACGCCGCTCATCAATTGCATGCCGGCGGCAATGCCGCTCGGTGCGACGATATAGCGCCGCTCCCCATCGACATAGCAAAGTAATGCCAGATTTGCGCTGCGATTCGGATCGTATTCCAGCCGTTCTACCTTGGCAACGATACCATCCTTGTTACGGCGGAAATCCACAATGCGATAATGTTGCTTGTGGCCACCGCCCATGTGGCGGGTAGTAATGCGACCTTTATTGTTGCGTCCCGCTGTATGATTCTGCTTCTCCAGGAGCCTGGCATAAGGTTCACCTTTATGCAAACCTGGATTAACTACCTTGACAACTGCGCGGCGGCCGGGAGAGGTTGGTTTGACTTTAACCAGTGCCATTATTTGACTTCTCCTTGAGCAATTTCAGAAAAATTTATTTCCTGACCAGCCTTTATGTTGACATAAGCTTTCTTCCAGTTGCGGCGGCGCCCCATGAAACGACCAAAGCGCTTTTCCTTGCCTTTGACGTTAGCGACCTGCACGCTCTCTACCTCAATATTCTGGCCCTTCCACAGTAGCTCAACCGCTGCTTTGATCTCGGGCTTCGTAGCATCCTGCGTCACGCGAAAAATGACCTGGTTATGCTTTTCAGCGATATAGGTAGCCTTCTCCGACACTTGCGGTGACAAAATGACCTGCATCAGACGTTCCGGATTGAATGTTTGCGTGCTCATGCAAGCATTTCCTCCATCTTGGCCAATGCGCCGCGAGTTATCAGCACGTTGGCAAAGCGCAGAAGGCTGACCGGGTCGACGTGACCCGCTTCCACTACCTTTACGAGAGGCAGATTTCGTGATGACAAATAGAGATTTTCATCCACACTATCGGTAACGATCATGACCTCATCCAATTTCATATCTTTCAGTTTTCCAGCCAGAGCTTTGGTCTTTGGCGTATCCAGGGCAAAATTTTCCACCACTGACAATCGATTTTCACGGACAAGCTGGGATAAGATAGCCCCCATACCTGCGCGATACATTTTACGATTGACCTTGTGGCTAAAATTCTCTTCAGGACTGTTGGGGAAAATTTTTCCACCACCACGCCACAATGGGCTCGACGCCATGCCGGCGCGTGCACGCCCTGTACCTTTTTGCCGCCAGGGCTTGCGAGTGGACTTGGCAACATCCGAACGTCCCTTTTGGGCGCGGTTGGCGCTACGAGCGTTTGCAAGGTAAGCGGTCACCACTTGATGCACCAAGGCTTCATTGTACTCCCGACCGAAAAGGGAATCAGGAGCCGAAACACTAGCATCCGACTGACCGTTATCGCCAATGAGTTTAAGTTCCATTATGCACCCGCCTTCTTACCGGACTTCGTACCACTTTTTGCCGCCGCTTTTGCATCAATCTTTACAGCAGGCTTTGCAACAATCTTGCTGATCTTTGCGCTCGGATGCACCACCACGTCCCCGCCTTTCGATCCAGGTATCGCACCCTTGATGAGCAACAGGCCACGCTCGGCATCAACCCGCAGCACCTCAAGGTTCTGGGTGGTGCGTTTTACGCTACCTAGATGTCCGGACATGCGCTTCCCGGGAAAAACACGACCAGGGTCCTGCGCCATTCCGATGGAACCTGGAACGTTGTGAGATCTGGAATTTCCATGGCTGGCACGGTTTGAGGAAAAACCGTGACGCTTGATTACGCCAGCATAACCCTTTCCGATGGTAATACCGGTCACATCCACTTTTTGCCCAACGCGGAAAATCTCCGAACCTACGACTACACCGGGCTTGAGACTATCAGTTACCTCCTGCCCCACACGGAATTCCTTAAGGACATGACCGGCTTCCACAGCAGCTTTGGCAAAATGCCCCGCTGAAGGTTTATTGACGCGAATGGCGCGGCGTTTGCCGAAAGTGACCTGCACTGCGGAATAGCCGTCAGTGGCCGGTGTTTTGATTTGGGTGACACGATTGTTGGACACGTCAAGTACTGTGACCGGCTGGCTATCGCCATCGTCGGTGAAAATACGAGTCATGCCAACCTTGCGGCCGACGAGCCCTAAACTCATTTTAATTACCTTTTCAGAAAAGGTGCCGATTACAATTGACCGGCAAGTACATTTGTTTAAATCAGGGATTCAGATTATTCGTCAAAAAAACGATTACCTAAAGATTAAATTCAGCAACTCATAACTTTATTTCTACATCAACCCCTGCAGGGAGATCCAGTTTCATCAAGGCATCCACTGTTTTATCAGTGGGATCCATGATGTCCATCAGGCGCAGATGAGTCCGAATCTCGAACTGATCGCGTGAGGTTTTATTGACGTGAGGGGACCGCAATACGTCGAAGCGCTCAATGCGCGTCGGCAGAGGTACAGGTCCTTTAACTACCGCCCCCGTCCGTTTGGCGGTTTCAACGATTTCCATCGCCGATTTATCTATCAATCGGTAATCAAACGCTTTCAGACGAATACGAATTTTTTGACTTTGCATAAACGAACCTCAGGTTGAGGATTTGGATTTCGAATTGACGATTCGGTGCTGTGGAACCAAATCTTAAATCCTATCCTTGATCCTGTTATTACTCGATAATCTTTGCCACCACGCCTGCGCCAACGGTTCTGCCGCCCTCGCGAATGGCAAAACGCAGACCTTCTTCCATCGCAATCGGCGCAATCAGGTTGACCGTCACGGAGACGTTGTCGCCAGGCATGACCATCTCGGTGCCCGCAGGCAATTCAATCGCACCCGTTACGTCGGTGGTGCGAAAGTAGAACTGGGGCCGATAGCCCTGGAAAAATGGGGTGTGACGCCCACCTTCTTCTTTGCTCAGTACGTATATCTCGGCGGTGAATTTGGTGTGAGGGTTGATGGTGCCAGGCTTGGCCAATACCTGGCCACGCTCGACGTCTTCTCGCTTGGTGCCTCGCAGCAATACGCCAACGTTGTCGCCGGCCTGCCCCTGGTCCAGCAGTTTCCTGAACATTTCCACGCCAGTACATACTGTCTTGATGGTGGGCTTGAGTCCCACTATCTCGATTTCCTCGCCTACCTTGACGATGCCGCGCTCTACACGTCCAGTGACTACGGTGCCGCGACCGGAGATGGAGAAAACGTCTTCCACCGGCATCAGGAAGGGGCCGTCTATCGCGCGAACAGGCTCAGGAATGTAGCTGTCGAGCGCATCCGCCAGCTTGAATATGGAGGGCTCGCCTATGTCGCTCTGATCGCCTTCAAGTGCTTTGAGGGCAGAACCGATGATGATGGGGGTGTCGTCTCCCGGAAAGTTGTATTTGGACAACAGTTCCCGTACTTCCATTTCCACCAGTTCCAGCAGTTCGTCGTCGTCTACCATGTCCGCTTTGTTCATGTAGACAACTATGTAGGGAACCCCTACCTGACGCGCCAGAAGTATGTGTTCGCGGGTCTGCGGCATCGGCCCGTCCGCAGCCGATACGACCAGTATCGCGCCATCCATCTGCGCAGCACCGGTAATCATGTTCTTGACGTAGTCGGCGTGGCCCGGACAGTCAACGTGCGCATAGTGACGCTTCACCGTCTCGTACTCTACGTGCGATGTGTTGATGGTGATGCCCCGCGCCTTCTCTTCCGGCGCCGAGTCAATCTGCGCGTAACTCTTCGCCTCACCACCAAACTTCTTCGTCAATACCATGGTGATCGCCGCCGTTAATGTGGTCTTGCCATGATCCACATGCCCTATCGTGCCAACGTTTACGTGCGGCTTCGTCCGCTCAAATTTACTCTTTGCCATGATCGTTCCTTTACTTGATTACCGTTATTTCTTATTAATAATTGCTTCAGCCACATTTTTCGGTGCTTCAGAATATTGCTTGAACTCCATGGTATAGGTCGCCCGCCCCTGAGTCGCGGATCGCAGCGAAGTCGAGTAGCCAAACATCTCCGCCAGCGGGACTTCCGCACGTATCACCTTGAGGCCGGGCAAGTCGTCCATACCCTGGATCATTCCGCGACGGGATGACAAGTCGCCTACCACATTGCCCATGAAATCCGCTGGCGTTTCCACTTCCACTGCCATCATGGGTTCCAGCAACACTGGACTCGCCTTGCGCATGCCATCCTTGAACGCGATCGAAGCGGCCATTTTGAACGCATTCTCATTCGAATCGACGTCGTGATAAGAACCATCAAATAAAGTAACTTTGGCATCCACCACTGGAAAGCCTGCCAGCACACCATTCGGAAGCGTCTCCAGCAATCCTTTTTCTACCGCCGGAATGTATTCGCGCGGTACCGTTCCACCCTTGATTGCATCAACGAACTCAAATCCCTTACCCGCCTCATTCGGCTCCAGCTTGAGCCAGACGTGACCATATTGGCCCCGCCCGCCGGATTGCTTGATGAATTTACCCTCGACCTCTACCGGCTTCTTGATGGCTTCACGGTAAGCGACCTGAGGAGCGCCCACGTTGGCTTCCACGCCAAATTCTCGCTTCATCCGTTCTACAATAATTTCAAGATGCAGTTCGCCCATGCCGGAAATAATAGTTTGTCCCGACTCTTCGTCAGTGCGAACGCGAAAGGACGGATCTTCCTGTGCCAGACGATTCAATGCCATTCCCATCTTTTCCTGGTCAAGCTTAGTCTTCGGCTCCACGGCAACGTGAATCACGGGTTCCGGAAATATCATCCGCTCCAATGTGATCACAGCGGTGGGATCGCACAAGGTGTCACCGGTAACAGCCTCTTTCAAGCCTACCGCAGCGGCGATGTCACCAGCCCTCACCTCCTTGATTTCCTCTCGCTGATTGGCATGCATTTGCAGCAACCTTCCAATTCGTTCCTTCCGCCCTTTAAGGGGGTTATAGATGGTATCACCGGAAGACACCACGCCAGAGTAAACGCGGAAAAAGATTAATTGGCCAACATAAGGGTCGGTGGCAATTTTGAATGCCAATCCAGAAAACGGCTCCTCGTCGTTTGCATGGCGTTCATCATGCCCGCCCTTCTCATCTTCTCCATTGATCGCGCTGATATCTACTGGCGAAGGCAAGTAGTCCAGAACGGCGTCGAGCATCGCCTGCACACCCTTGTTCTTGAATGCCGAACCACAAAGCATGGGAACGATCTCGTTTCCGATCGTACGAATGCGTAGCCCTTTCTTGATGTCGGCGGGAGATAAATCGCCCTCTTCAAGATATTTGTTCATCAACTCTTCATTCGCCTCGGCGGCGGTTTCCACCATTTTTTCACGCCATTGCTTGGCATTCTCCAGCAAATCGGCCGGTATATCCCGCTCCTCAAACTTAAGCCCCTGGCTCGCATCGTCCCAATAAATGCCTTTCATCTTTATCAGATCGATAACGCCTTCGAACTTATCTTCCGCACCGATAGGTAGTTGTACGGGTACCGGATGCGCTTTCAGACGAGATTGAATTTGTTCATGAACGCGCATGAAATTGGCGCCGGCGCGATCCATTTTATTGACGAATGCCAGCCTTGGGACCTTGTATTTATTCGCTTGGCGCCATACTGTTTCAGTCTGAGGCTGCACTCCGCCAACGGCGCAGAATACGGTGCAAGCCCCGTCGAGGACACGTAGCGACCGCTCCACTTCGATGGTGAAGTCAACGTGACCCGGGGTATCGATAATATTGATGCGATGATCGGGATAGTTTTTTTCCATTCCCTTCCAAAAGCAGGTGGTCGCCGCGGAAGTGATGGTAATGCCGCGCTCCTGCTCTTGCTCCATCCAATCCATCGTTGCCGCGCCGTCATGCACTTCGCCAATTTTGTGCGATACACCGGTATAGAACAGTATGCGTTCCGTGGTCGTAGTCTTGCCGGCGTCGATATGCGCCATTACGCCGATATTCCGATAACGCTCGATAGGGGTTTTTCTTGCCACGATTCTTGAACCTTAAGGTTTTATTTGTCGGAGCGAAGCGCTCAGCCAAGTAATAAAATGAATTTGCTGCGGAAACAGGTCAGCCAGGGACCTGAATTTCGGTGATCGTTGCCGTAACTGCCGCTAGAACCGGTAATGTGCAAATGCCTTATTCGCCTCTGCCATACGATGTACTTCCTCACGCTTCTTGACGGCACCGCCCCGGCCTTCAGCTGCTTCCGCTAATTCGCCGGCAAGTCGCGCGCCCATCGATTTTTCTGCTCGTTTCCGGGCAGCATCGCGCAACCAGCGCATCGCCAGCGCATTTCGCCGAATCGATCGCACCTCTACGGGGACTTGATAATTGGCTCCGCCGACCCGACGGCTTTTTACTTCCACCATGGGACGAACATTGGATAGCGCTTGCGTGAACACTTCTACCGGGTCCTTGCCCGTTTTCTTCTGGATTTGATCCATTGCGCCGTAAATAATGCGTTCCGCTACCGACTTCTTTCCCCGGGTCATCAGCACATTGACGAATTTCGCCACCTCGGTACTGTGGTACTTGGGATCCGGCAAAATTTCTCGTTTTGGAACTTCTCTCCGTCTTGGCATTTTCTAACCTTGGGGGTAATTATTCAGCTTAAGTAACAACGTGTTCAGTTCAATATTATCCGGCGCTCGACGCTCAACCGCTCTTAAGCCTATTTCGGCCTCTTGGCGCCATATTTGGAACGACTCTGTTTGCGATCTTTTACTCCGGCAGTATCCAGACTACCCCTTACGGTGTGATAGCGAACGCCCGGCAAATCCTTGACGCGGCCGCCACGAATCAGCACTACGGAGTGTTCCTGAAGATTGTGTCCCTCTCCGCCGATGTAACTGGACACCTCAAAACCGTTAGTCAGACGAACCCTCGCCACCTTGCGCAAAGCCGAGTTCGGCTTTTTTGGCGTAGTGGTATAGACTCGGGTGCATACCCCCCGTTTTTGGGGACTATTTCCCAGCGCTGGAACCTTGCTCTTCACACGTCTCGCCGCACGAGGCTTGCGTACTAACTGACTGATTGTCGGCATTTTATTCTCTACAAAATCGGGATGGCAATATAGCCGTCCCGCTGGCAATATGAAATTTTCTATCCTTCCGCGCCAGATATTTTTATCCAGGGACGGCTAAAAAACTGCGAATTCTAGGGGGTTTATCATGTGATGTCAAGCTAAAGTCTTTTTTGATTTCTGGTGAAAATACAATTCTTAAAACCTTAAACGTCTGTTCCCAAATGGTCTTTGGGCATCCCTCTTACTCTTATTTGGCTAACCGGCATGCGGATGACCGAAAGGCTTTCTGGCAGGACGATGCATTTCATGGTATAGCTGCCGACAGCATAACGGCGGCGCGCCTGTGATCTGATCGCGCTTATAGTTGCCAGACGATGCACCAAATGGTATATCTATCAGGCGCTTGCGGCTGAACACGCCTACTTCAGCAGTCACCCCACATTCGCCAGAAAGCCAGACTCGGTGTTTGCGGGCGTCCGTATGGATGATCTACACGGAACCGAGTCGCGGCATATCCAGTATCCGGTATTTAACGTCAGGTGGAGGCAGCGCGAACTTCGCGCCGCTTTGCGGTAAGCGCGTGGTTGCCCAACTTCTTCAATACCTCCCACGCCGGTCCGGGAAACTTGTGCAATTTTACCATCACATCCTCGAGCGCTTCCAGGAACCAATCCACATCAGCTTCGCTGATATTCAAGGGTGGAAGAATTTTTACGATGGGCATGGCGTGTCCCGCTACCTGAGTCAAGATATGATGATCGTCCAGGAGTGGAAGAACGATCGCTTGGGCGAAGAGATTCTCATCCATCTTGTTGACCATAGCCCAAGCCGCCCTGAGAGACATCGATTCAGGTTGACCGAACTCAATGGCGATCATTAGGCCACGTTGACGCACCCCCTTCAGAAATTCGAAGCGGGGCACCATCGCCTCGATACCCGTGCGAAAACGCGCACCGAGCTCAATGGCCCGATCCGTAAGCTTCTCATCGTCCAGAACGCTGAGCGAGGCCAGGCCCGCCGCCATTGCCATATTACCCATACCGAACGTCGAAGCATGAACAATCGCCCGATGCATGCCATCGTAAACACTATCATAAACAGCGCGGCGCGTAATAGTCGCACCGAGCGGGATATAGCCACCCGAAAGCGCTTTGGAGAGACAGATGATATCAGGGCGGAGTCCCTCGACCCATTGGCTGGCCAGAAAGCGCCCTGTGCGTCCCATGCCCGATTGAACTTCGTCACAAATCAATAAGGTGCCGTATTTCCGACACAACTCCTGAGCGCCGAGGAGATATTCGTTACTGGCGATATTAACGCCCTTGCCCTGAATAGGCTCAAGGACAAAGGCAGCAACATCGCCCCGGGCAAGGCGTGACTCAAGACCCGCGAGATCCCCAAGATATACTTCCGAGCTACCGGGAAGCATCGGCTCGAAACCCCTCCGGAAACTCGCTTCTCCATTTAGAGATAGCGCCCCCATGGTCAGACCATGGAAGGCTTTAGCAAGATGAGCGGTGCAGGGCCGCCCTGTATAGGCACGCGCGAATTTGATCGCTGCTTCGATCGCTTCGGTTCCCGAGTTGCTGAAATAAACAGTGTCCAGACCAGGCGACATGCGTTTCACGAGTTCGCGTGCCAGCGCAGCCGCAAGGGGTGGTGCGTCGAAACCGATCCATCCGGGGAAATCGGAGTCCAGCACCTGCTGCAAGGCGCCGCGAATGGCAGGATGACGGCGTCCAAAATTGAAAACACCCCAGTTGGTCAGGAAATCAAGGTAGCGCGTACCGTGCTCATCCCAAAGATAAGGCCCCTCGCCTCTCACCCACGTTCGATTGAAACCGAGTGTGCGTAAGACTTTGACGAATACCGGATTTACATAATCTTCGTAGAGCTCGAAGTTTTTGCCACGTGTCTCGGCAATTATCGCGTCAATATCAATGGGCATAATTAAGTTTTCCACCAGACACAAATATGATGTTGGCGTTATCTCGCATGGCAGTCGCTGATCCAATCCCTTTATTCGTTAGACAGTATATCCACTATTCCGCATTTCTCCTGCATCTTCCTCTCCCAAACCTATCTTCTCTCCTGCATTTAACAACAGTTTCTGTTTCTTGCGGGTATTATGGAAGGCAAGGCCCGTGCCTGCAGGGATAAGCCGACCGACGATAACATTTTCTTTTAAGCCTCGCAGGTCATCCCGCTTGCCCATGATAGCCGCTTCGGTTAGCACACGCGTGGTTTCCTGAAAGGAAGCCGCGGAAATGAACGAATCGGTGGAAAGCGACGCCTTGGTGATGCCCAGAAGCATGAATTCATAGGACGCCGGTTGTTTGTCCTCGGCCACCACCCTTTCGTTTTCCGACAACAGGTCCGCCCGTTCAACTTGCTCACCTGGAATAAAGCGTGTATCCCCCGCATCCACAATTTGTATACGCCGCAACATCTGGCGCACGATTACTTCGATGTGCTTGTCATTGATCTTGACACCTTGCAGTCGATACACATCCTGGACCTCGTCAGTGATATAGCGTGCAAGCGCTTCTACGCCTAGCAAGCGGAGGATATCATGCGGATCGGCGGGCCCATCGACGATGCTCTCCCCTTTATTCACGACTTGTCCATCGTGGGCTGTGACGTGCTTTTCCTTGGGGATCAAATACTCATGCGAGATCCCGTCCAGATCGGTAATTACCAGGCGCTGTTTACCTTTGGTATCCTTGCCGAAGGACACGATACCGGTGACCTCCGCCAACACGCCAGCATCCTTCGGAGAGCGCGCTTCAAACAATTCCGCGACACGAGGCAGGCCGCCGGTGATGTCGCGCGTTTTTGAACTTTCCTGCGGGATACGAGCCAGTACTTCGCCCACGCTGACCTGTTGCCCATCCCGGACCGTAATAACGGAGCCGATCTGGAAGGTGATGCTGACCGATAAAACGCTACCTGCGAGCCGCACTTCCTTTCCCTCTTCATCCAGAAGCTTCACCATCGGACGCAAACCCTTCGTCTGCACCACGCCACGCCGCTTCGGATCAATCACTACAAGCGTAGATAAACCAGTTACTTCGTCTATCTGCTTGGCCACCGTCACGCCTTCTTCCACGTTCTCGAAGCGAATCTTGCCGGCGTATTCTGTAATGATGGGGCGGGTATGCGGATCCCACGCTGCCAAGACCTGCCCCGCTTTGACCACTTCACCGTCGCGGATCAGCAATGTCGCTCCATAAGGCGCTTTATGGCGTTCACGCTCGCGGCCGTTATCATCATGTACCACTACTTCGCCGCTCCGGGAAATTGCGATCAGCTCGCTGCGCGAATTGGTAACGTAACGCATGGTTGGGGAATAACGCACAATACCGTTGGACTTGCTCTCGACCTGGCTTGCTACAGCAGTTCTGGAAGCAGCGCCCCCGATGTGGAATGTGCGCATCGTGAGCTGAGTACCTGGCTCACCAATTGACTGGGCAGCAATTACCCCCACGGCTTCACCTACGTTCACGGGAGTGCCGCGTCCCAGGTCACGTCCATAACACTTGGCACATAAACCATAACGAGTTTCGCAGGTCAGCGGAGTACGTACTTTTACCTCATCTATACCCAATGCTTCAATGGTATCGACCGCGCTCTCGTCCAGTAGCGCGCCGGCCGGATAAATCACGGCTTGATGCTCCGGGTTGATTACATCGTTTGCGACTACCCGCCCAAGTATGCGTTCTCGTAGTGCTTCAATGACTTCGCCACCTTCGACCAAGGCCTTCATTACGACGCCATTACTTGTGCCGCAGTCGTCCTGGGTCACCACAAGATCCTGCGTCACATCGACCAAGCGACGGGTAAGATAACCGGAGTTGGCGGTCTTCAATGCGGTATCGGCCAGACCTTTGCGTGCACCATGCGTTGAAATAAAATACTGCAGCACGTTCAACCCTTCGCGGAAGTTCGCCGTGATGGGCGTCTCGATGATCGAACCATCAGGCTTGGCCATCAAGCCACGCATGCCCGCCAATTGGCGAATCTGTGCAGCGGAACCCCGCGCACCCGAGTCCGCCATCATATAAATCGAATTGAAGGATTCTTGCGTCAGTGCCTTGCCTTTCTTGTCTTTTTTGACTTCTCCGGTTTCCAGATCGATTATCGGCTCAACTCCCAACTGATCCATCATGGCTTTAGCGACCTGATCGCCAGCACGACCCCATATATCCACTACCTTGTTATAGCGTTCGCCCTGTGTCACCAAACCTGAAGTGTACTGAACCTCAATCTCCTGCACTTCCCTTTCCGAAGCGCCGATAATGTCATTCTTCTGTACCGGCGTCAGCATGTCGTCCAGGCAGATCGATATTCCTGCGCGTGTTGCGTAAGTGAACCCCGCATACATCAATTTGTCCGCAAAAATGACTGTTTCGCGAAGTCCGCAGCGACGGAAGCTGGCATTAATGAGCTTGGAAATCTCCTTCTTCTTGAGCACTTTGTTCATCAGCGGAAAAGGCAACCCGGCGGGGAGAATTTCAGACAGCAGCGCTCGCCCAACAGTGGTGTCATAACGCGTAGTTTTCTCATGACGTTCGCCATCGGCGTCTACGTCATACTCCTTGATTCTCACCGTAATTCTGGCATTCAGTTCAATTATGCGGCTCTCGTAGGCCCGAGAAACTTCGCTGATGTTGGAAAACATCATACCTTCGCCGCGAGCATTGATCTTTTCCCGTGTGGTGTAGTACAGCCCCAACACGATATCCTGAGATGGCACGATGACCGGCTCTCCATTTGCCGGCGACAAGACATTGTTGGTCGACATCATGAGCGTGCGACATTCCATTTGTGCTTCCAGCGATAACGGCACGTGGACCGCCATCTGGTCACCGTCGAAGTCGGCGTTGAATGCCGCGCATACCAATGGATGCAACTGGATTGCCTTGCCTTCGATCAACACCGGTTCGAATGCCTGAATTCCAAGCCGATGCAATGTAGGAGCCCGGTTCAGCATTACCGGATGCTGGCGAATAACGTCCTCAAGAATATCCCAAACGACAGGGCTCTCGTTTTCCACCTCGCGTTTGGCCGCTTTTATGGTGCTCGCGATACCCATTATTTCGAGTTTATTGAAGATAAACGGCTTGAACAATTCCAGTGCCATTTTTTTCGGCAAGCCGCATTGGTGCAATTTGAGCTGCGGGCCCACCACAATTACCGAGCGTCCGGAATAATCTACACGTTTACCCAGCAGATTTTGGCGGAACCGTCCTCCTTTGCCCTTGATCATATCGGCAAGTGATTTTAGCGGCCGCTTGTTGGCGCCGGTCATGGCTTTGCCACGACGGCCGTTATCCAGCAACGAATCAACCGCCTCCTGCAACATGCGTTTCTCGTTGCGCACGATGATTTCCGGCGCCTTCAACTCAAGCAAACGCTTCAAGCGATTGTTGCGGTTTATAACGCGACGATACAAGTCATTCAGATCAGAAGTGGCGAAGCGTCCGCCGTCCAGCGGCACCAACGGGCGCAACTCGGGCGGCAGCACGGGCAGGACCGCCAAAACCATCCACTCCGGTTTAATCCCGGACTTACAGAATGCCTCCAATACTTTCAGGCGCTTGGAGATTTTCTTCATCTTCGTTTCGGAGCCGGTTGTACCCATCTCGCGCCGAAGATTATCAATCTCAACACGAATGTTGAGATTGCCCAATAAATCGCGCACACCTTCCGCACCCATGCTCGCACGAAAATCGTCGCCATATTCTTCCGTTTTGGCGCGATAGTCGTCATCCGTCAAAAGCTGACACCGCTGAAGAGGCGTCATGCCGGGATCCGTTACCACATAAGCTTCAAAATAGAGTACACGCTCGATATCACGTAAAGTCATATCCAGAACCATGCCCAAGCGGGATGGCAACGATTTCAGGAACCAGATATGCGCTACCGGCGAAGCCAGTTCGATATGACCCATACGCTCGCGCCGAACCTTCGACAGCGTAACTTCCACACCGCATTTCTCGCAGATAACACCACGATGTTTCAGACGTTTATATTTTCCGCACAGACACTCATAATCCTTTACCGGGCCGAAGATCTTTGCGCAGAATAGGCCATCTCGTTCCGGCTTGAACGTACGGTAATTGATGGTTTCCGGCTTCTTGACTTCACCATAGGACCAAGAGCGTATTTTCTCGGGAGAAGCCAGACCGATCTTGATCGAATCGAACTCTTCCTTCTGGGTAACCTGTTTGAATAAATCAAGCAGTGCTTTCATTTGTCACTCCTGTTGATCAGGGATCGATACATAAAATTTCCCGTGGAAAAGCGAGGAAAAAAGTAACTGTTCTCCGTACCTCTACACAACATGGCTAATGCCGATCCAAATCAATATCCATTGCCAGTGAACGGATTTCCTTCACCAGTACGTTGAATGATTCCGGCATGCCTGCGTCGATCTTATGGTCGCCCTTGACAATGCTCTCGTACACCTTTGTGCGCCCATTCACATCGTCGGACTTGACCGTCAACATTTCCTGCAAGGTATAGGCGGCGCCGTATGCTTCCAGTGCCCATACTTCCATTTCACCAAAACGCTGACCGCCGAACTGAGCCTTACCGCCG
Source organism: Nitrosospira sp. Nsp18 (assembly GCF_900103145.1). Taxonomy (NCBI): domain Bacteria; kingdom Pseudomonadati; phylum Pseudomonadota; class Betaproteobacteria; order Nitrosomonadales; family Nitrosomonadaceae; genus Nitrosospira; species Nitrosospira sp. Nsp18. The sequence continues at coordinate 29,594 of NZ_FMWY01000009.1, forward strand.
AGAGGCTGCTGAGTTACCAGACTATAGGGGCCGGTTGACCGCGCATGCATTTTATCGTCCACCAGATGATGCAACTTCAACACATGCATATAGCCCACCGTCACGGGGCGGTCGAACGCCTCACCGGTTCGGCCGTCATGAAGCGTCACCTGACCGGATCTTGGGAAGCCGGCAAGCTCCAGCATATCTTTGATTTCGTGTTCGGTAGCGCCATCGAACACAGGGGTTGCGAACGGCACGCCATCCACGAGATTTTCTGCCAAGTCGAGGATCTCCACGTCCGTAAGCGAAGCGATATCCTCTTGCTTACCACTCGTGTTATAGATCTTGTCGAGAAAATCCCGGATCTCGGCGGTCCGGCCGCCCGCGCGAAGCATATCGCCGATCTTCGTTCCCAATCCTTTCGCTGCCCATCCAAGATGGGTTTCCAGAATCTGGCCCACGTTCATGCGCGACGGTACACCCAAGGGGTTCAGTACTACATCGACCGGCGTGCCATCTGCCATGTAGGGCATATCTTCTACCGGCACTATCTTCGAAATAACACCCTTATTCCCATGGCGCCCAGCCATTTTATCTCCCGGCTGGAGCCGCCGCTTTACGGCGACATAAACCTTAACCATTTTCTGAACGCCTGGCGGCAATTCATCACCTTGCGTAAGTTTCTTTTTCTTCTCCTCAAAAGCGTCATCGAACGCTTTGCGTTTCTGGGCCAAACCTTCCTCGATCTGTTCGAGCTGCAGGCTTGCCTCTTCATCAGAAAGACGAATGTCGAACCAGTGATGCGGATCGATGCTATCGAGATATTCCTTGGTGACAGGTGCGCCCTTGACGAGCTTTTTAGGCCCGCCAGTTGCAACCTTACCCTTGAGCAAGCGCTCGATACGCTCAAATGCGTCCCCTTCCACAATCCGCATCTGGTCAGCCAGATCCTTCTTGTATCGCTTCAGCTCATCATCGATGATCTGCTGGGCGCGCTTATCACGTTCTATACCTTCCCGGGTAAAGACCTGCACATCAATGACTGTACCGGAAATACCTGATGGCACCCGTAACGACGTATCCTTGACGTCAGAAGCTTTCTCGCCAAAAATAGCGCGCAGAAGCTTTTCTTCAGGTGTCAATTGAGTTTCGCCCTTGGGGGTGACCTTTCCTACCAATACGTCGCCAGCCTCTACTTCCGCACCGATATGAACGATGCCAGAAGCATCCAGACGTCCGAGTTGTACTTCCGACAGGTTGGAAATATCACCTGTGATTTCTTCCGTTCCCAGTTTTGTATCACGGCTCACCACCGACAGTTCTTCGATATGGATAGACGTGAAACGATCATTGGCAACGATACGCTCGGAGATGAGAATCGAATCCTCAAAGTTGTAGCCATTCCACGGCATAAATGCCACCAGCATGTTCTGCCCCAGCGCCAGTTCACCCTTGTCCGTGGAGGCGCCATCCGCCACCACATCGCCACGCGCAATGATGTCGCCTACTTTCACCAGTGGCCGCTGGTTAATATTGGTATTCTGGTTGGAACGGGTGTATTTGATCAGATTGTATATGTCCACACCCACTTCACCCACGCGGGTTTCAATATCATGTACCCGAACCACGATACGGCTCGCATCCACATAATCCACGATGCCGCCTCGCACCGCCTTTACCGCTGTTCCTGAATCCACCGCCACTACCCGTTCGATACCGGTGCCAACCAGAGGCTTCTCTGCGCGCAGGCAGGGAACCGCCTGCCGTTGCATGTTGGAGCCCATCAGCGCGCGATTGGCGTCATCGTGTTCCAGAAATGGAATCAACGACGCTGCTACCGACACGATCTGAGCGGGCGCCACATCCATGTACTCGATCCGGTCCGGACTTGAAAGCGTAAATTCGTTCTTATGACGACAGGAAACAATGTCGTTGGTAAAATTCCCATTGCTATCCAGCTCTGCATTTGCCTGGGCAATCACAAATTGACCTTCTTCAATGGCCGACAGATAGTCAATCTCTTCGGTTACATGGCCGTCCTTCACTTTACTGTACGGGGTTTCCATGAAGCCATATTCATTGGTCCGGGCATACAGCGCCAATGAATTTATCAGCCCGATGTTGGGGCCTTCCGGTGTTTCAATCGGACATACCCGACCATAGTGAGTGGGGTGTACATCGCGCACCTCAAATCCTGCCCGCTCGCGCGTCAACCCGCCCGGGCCCAACGCGGACACACGGCGTTTATGCGTGATTTCCGAAAGCGGATTGGTCTGGTCCATGAATTGCGATAACTGGCTGGAACCAAAAAACTCCCGCACCGCAGCCGATACCGGCTTCGCGTTAATCAAGTCATGCGGCATCAGATTATCTGACTCGGCTTGGCTGAGCCGCTCTTTTACCGCTCTTTCGACCCGCACCAGGCCAGAACGAAATTGATTTTCCGCCAGTTCACCGACCGAGCGCACACGACGATTACCCAGGTGATCGATATCGTCGATTTCACCACGGCCATTGCGCAGTTCGACCAGAATCCTGATCACTGCAATAATGTCGTCATTAGACAACGTTGTAGAACCATCCAGTTCAGTCTTGCCTATGCGGCGATTGAATTTCATCCGCCCCACCACTGAAAGATCATAGCGTTCGGGTGCGTAGAACAATCCGTTGAACAACGCCTTGACAGCGTCTTCGGTAGGTGGTTCACCGGGACGCATCATCCGGTAGATGGCTACCTGCGCGGCCATCTGGTCCGCGGTCTCGTCTATTCTCAGTGTTTGCGATATATAAGCGCCCTGATCAAGATCGTTTGTATAAATGGTGTGGATTTCTTTTATATCCGCCTCTCGCAGTTTAGCGAGCAGAGTTTCCGTGATCTCGTCGTTGGCAAGCGCCAGGACTTCACCTGTTTCCTTATCCACCACATTATGGCCCAATATGCGGCCTAGCAGAAAGTCTTCCGAAACCGCAAGTTTATCTATGCCGGCTTGCTGCATTTCACGAACGTGCTTGACGGTGATACGCTTGTCTTTCTGGACAATAATTTTGCCGCTTTTGGATACGATATCGAAACGGGCGGTATCACCACGCAAACGTTCCGGTATCAATTCAAACAGGATACCCTTCTGCGGCAGGTGGAAGGTATCAAATGAAAAGAAACCCGCAAGAATTTGCTCTGGCGTATAGCCTATTGCTTTGAGCAAAACAGTAATTGGCATTTTACGACGGCGGTCGACGCGGAAATAGAGATAGTCCTTGGGGTCAAACTCGAAATCCAGCCAGGAACCGCGGTAGGGAATAATGCGCGCAGAAAAGAGCAGTTTACCGGACGAATGCGTTTTACCCCGATCATGCTCGAAAAATACCCCGGGTGAGCGATGCAGTTGAGAGACGATTACACGCTCTGTTCCATTGATAACGAACGAACCTGTGGTGGTCATGAGCGGAATCTCGCCCATGTAGACTTCCTGCTCCTTTACCTCCTTCACGGTTGGCTTGGAAGCCTCCTTATCCATGATCGTCAAGCGGACTTTTGCCCGCAAGGGAGAAGCGTAGGTAAGGCCACGCTGCTGACATTCCTTGACGTCAAACGGGGGCATGCCAAGCACGTAATTAACGAAGTCGAGGCGGGCATTCTTGGAATGGCTCTCGATCGGAAAAATCGACATAAACGCGGCCTGCAATCCCTCAGTGGCGCGAAAATCAGGGTCGACTTGAGCTTGCAGAAAAGCTGCGTAAGACTCGATTTGAGTAGCGAGAAGAAAGGGAATCGGCAAAACGCTGGCGCGCTTTGCGAAACTTTTCCGAATACGTTTTTTCTCGGTAAACGAATAGCTCATGGAATCTCTCCGGGGGGGTCAGAAGACAGATGGACAGAAAATTGGAGCAGAGTACCTGGTTTTAGCTACCGTGCTGAGTGTTCTGGCGCATAAAAATGCGGAAATCCGAACGTTAAAATAGCCAGTATCTGACGGCGTCTTTCACGCCGCCAGCTGGTCTTATCGTTTTATCTTATTTAATTTCGGCAGTTGCGCCGGCTTCGGTCAACTGTTTCTGGATGGCTTCCGCATCGGCTTTGGCGATACCTTCCTTGACTGCTTTGGGTGCGCCGTCCACCAGATCTTTCGCTTCTTTCAAGCCCAGTCCGGTAACCGCGCGTACTACTTTGATCACGTTTACCTTGCTATCGCCCACGGCAGTCAGCATTACGGTAAATTCCGTTTGCTCCTCCACAGCCGCGGCAGCAGCACCGGCGGCGGGAGCAGCCGCCATGACGGTAGCGGCGGCGGCGGAGACACCAAATTTCTCTTCCATTTCCTTAATCAGCTGAGAAAGTTCCAGCACGGTCATATTTGCAATCGATTCTAAAATTTCTGCTTTGGCTATCGCCATGGTTTTCTCCTGATAATTAACCTGATTGATTACGATCTCGAAATACTAATACCGGACTAGGCGGCTTGTTTCTGGTCACGGACGGCTGCAAGGCCGCGGACAAAACGGGTAGGCACTTCGTTGAGGGTTCGAACAAAATTAGTGATGGGCGCTTGCATCGTACCTAACAGTTTTGCAAGCAGCTCGTCACGGCTTGGGAGAGAAGCAAGGCTTGCGACGTCATTGCTGGACATCAGCAAATTAGCCATGGCGCCAGCTTTGATCACCAATTTATCATTGGTCCTGGAAAACTCGTACAGCACCTTCGCCGCCGCAACCGGGTCACTTCCGATACCATAGACAAGCGGACCGACCATATGCCCGGAAAGCTTCGAAAATGGTGTATCTGAAATTGCTCTACGCGCTAGCGAGTTTTTGACGACCCTAAAATATATTCCCGATTGACGCGCCTTCGCGCGCAATTGCGTCATATGTCCAACGGTAAGACCACGGTACTCCGCGATAATGATTGCCTGCGCATTCGCCACCTGAGCGCTTACTTCAGCGATTACTGCTTTCTTTTCTTCCAAATTTAGACTCAAGGGCATTCTCCATCAGTTAAAATGCGACGCGAGCTCAGCTTGTGGTATTGGTAAGCTCATAAAACTCAGAACCAAAACCCGACAACCTACTCAACTATCGCGAACTGGCGACCTTAAATCAGGAGCTCAATCTGTTCCTGTTTTGGGGCACGCCATCTGCGCTGGGTGCCTGAGATGGAGAAAAACAGAAGCGAAAGCGATGCAAACGCTGCTGAGCCTCTCTCCCATCTCTATTTGCAATTAAGTTCCAAGCAATAGTTTGCATTCAATAGACTGATTCACAGCTTATCGTTACGCTCTGCCATTGCTCAACAACCCCAACGGTCTTTGACAACCCGCCGAACAGATACAACACGCTAGATACAGCATGCCTTTCCGGCGGCCCAAAGTCTTACAAATAAATCCATTAAAACTTAACGCATGTTAGCCTGATCCACTCGGACGCCTGTTCCCATGGTGCTGGAAACCGAGATCTTTCTAAGATAAACGCCTTTGGAGGCGGCGGGTTTAGACCTGTTGAGCGCATCCACCAGCGCCAGCATATTTTGTATCAGCGCGTCCACGGTAAATGATGCACGGCCGATAGTGCACTGAACGATGCCAGCTTTATCAGCACGATATTGCACTTGGCCCGCCTTGGCGTTTTTTACCGCACCCGCAACATCCGGAGTCACCGTGCCCACCTTGGGATTGGGCATCAACCCGCGCGGCCCCAGTATCTGCCCCAATTGTCCAACAATGCGCATGGCATCAGGGCTTGCGATAGCCACATCAAAATCTATGTTTCCTGCTTTGATCTGTTCCGCCAGATCTTCAAACCCGACAATATCCGCGCCGGCTGCAAGAGCCTCCTTAGCCTTATCACCCTGGGCAAATACCGCTACTCGCACTGTTTTGCCAATGCCCGCGGGCAGAACCACTGAACCACGAACAGCCTGGTCGGATTTCTTTGCATCAATACCTAAATTGACAGCCACATCGATAGACTCGTCAAATTTTGCGGTGGCGGTTTCCTTGATGATCTTGAGGGCGTCCGGCAGGGGATAAAACTTGCTGCGATCAACTTTTTCAATAATCGCCTTGAAACGTTTAGATACCTGCGCCATTTATATGCCCTCCACTTCGACGCCCATGCTGCGGGCACTGCCGGCAATAGTGCGCACCGCGGCGTCCATGTCGGCCGCTGTCAGATCCGGCGTTTTTATTTGTGCGATTTCTTCTGCCTGTTTCCGCGTCAACCGACCTATTTTATCAGTATGAGGCTTGGGACTACCCTTGCTGACGCCCACTGCTTTCTTTATCAGAACGGTCGCCGGCGTGGTTTTCATGGTGAAAGTGAAGCTCTTGTCGGCGTAAGCGGTTATAACAACCGGTACCGGCAGCCCAACTTCCATTTTCTGGGTCGCGGCGTTAAACGCCTTACAAAATTCCATGATATTCAACCCTCGCTGGCCAAGCGCAGGGCCTATCGGTGGACTCGGGTTGGCTTTGCCTGCCGCCACTTGCAATTTGATATAGCCGACTATCTTCTTTGCCACAATAACTCTCCTTTTGGGTACAAGCGAACGTTAAGCTCTCCCCGCGTTAACAACAAACAGGGCAGCGTACTCAATCCTGAGCGCCAACCCATTCCATTCCGTATCTAGGCTTTTTCGACTTGGCTGAAATCCAGTTCCACCGGCGTCGGCCGGCCGAAAATAGAAACCGATACCCTGATTTTGCTCTTGTCATAATTGACATCTTCCACGTTACCGTGGAAATCGGTGAACGGCCCTTCCTTGACGCGAACTGCCTCGCCCGTTTCAAAAAGAACCTTAGGCTTGGGTTTCTCCACCCCTTCCTGAATCTGATGAAGGATATTCTGCACTTCCTTGTCGCTGATGGGTGTCGGCTTCATGGCCGAACCCCCGATAAAGCCCGTCACCTTGGCCGTATTTTTGACCAGGTGCCATGTCTCGTCGGTCATCTCCATCTCGACCAGTACATAGCCAGGAAAAAATTTCCGTTCGCTGAGATTCTTCTGGCCGCCTTTCATCTCAATGACTTCTTCTACCGGAACAAGTATCTGTCCAAATTTTTCCTGCATTCCGGCACGATTAATTCGTTCCTTCAACGCGCGCTGCACACCCTTCTCGAATCCGGAGTAGGCATGAACCACATACCACTTCTTATCCATCACCCCTCCTGTCCCATCAGATATTTCACCGCCATCAACAAGCCCGCGTCCACCATCCATAAAAACAGAGCCATTACCAGAACAAAACCAAAAACTATTCCGGTAGTTTGCATCGTCTCTTTACGGGTCGGCCATACAACTTTCCGGGTTTCTTCCGATGACTCTCTACTGAACGCATAGAACTGTTTGCCTTGGGTAGTAAACCAGACCACCACCGCCGCAAGAACGATACCAGCGAGTACGGAAATGACGCGTATTACCATGGCACTTTCGCGCAGGTAATAGAAACCGGCAATACCCGAGATCAACAGCAGAAGCGCGAATCCCAACTTGATCTTATCCACTACTCTATCCCACTCTGCCTGTGATACTTATCAGTAAATGAAGCGGTGCAGGAGCTGATCATACAATTGCAACCTCAGCTCTTCATGCAATGTGTTGGTGGTATTATGAAGCTTTGCTTCCCTAGAAAAATATGCAGTAAGCTATGATTTTCAATAGCATCTCTTAGGGTGGCAGGCCAGGAGGGCATCGAACCCCCAACCTTCGGTTTTGGAGACCGACGCTCTGCCAATTGAGCTACTGGCCTGTATTTCGGACATGAATACAAAGGTCTTCAACGTTTGGAACGGGCTCGGCGACGTCACTCGATAATCTTTGCCACCACGCCTGCGCCAACGGTTCTGCCGCCCTCGCGAATGGCAAAACGCAGACCTTCTTCCATCGCAATCGGCGCAATCAGGTTGACCATCACGGAGACGTTGTCGCCAGGCATGACCATCTCGGTGCCCGCAGGCAATTCAATCGCACCCGTTACGTCGGTGGTGCGAAAGTAGAACTGGGGCCGATAGCCCTGGAAAAATGGGGTGTGACGCCCACCTTCTTCTTTGCTCAGTACGTATATCTCGGCGGTGAATTTGGTGTGAGGGTTGATGGTGCCAGGCTTGGCCAATACCTGGCCACGCTCGACGTCTTCTCGCTTGGTGCCTCGCAGCAATACGCCAACGTTGTCGCCGGCCTGCCCCTGGTCCAGCAGTTTCCTGAACATTTCCACGCCAGTACATACTGTCTTGATGGTGGGCTTGAGTCCCACTATCTCGATTTCCTCGCCTACCTTGACGATGCCGCGCTCTACACGTCCAGTGACTACGGTGCCGCGACCGGAGATGGAGAAAACGTCTTCCACCGGCATCAGGAAGGGGCCGTCTATCGCGCGAACAGGCTCAGGAATGTAGCTGTCGAGCGCATCCGCCAGCTTGAATATGGAGGGCTCGCCTATGTCGCTCTGATCGCCTTCAAGTGCTTTGAGGGCAGAACCGATGATGATGGGGGTGTCGTCTCCCGGAAAGTTGTATTTGGACAACAGTTCCCGTACTTCCATTTCCACCAGTTCCAGCAGTTCGTCGTCGTCTACCATGTCCGCTTTGTTCATGTAGACAACTATGTAGGGAACCCCTACCTGACGCGCCAGAAGTATGTGTTCGCGGGTCTGCGGCATCGGCCCGTCCGCAGCCGATACGACCAGTATCGCGCCATCCATCTGCGCAGCACCGGTAATCATGTTCTTGACGTAGTCGGCGTGGCCCGGACAGTCAACGTGCGCATAGTGACGCTTCACCGTCTCGTACTCTACGTGCGATGTGTTGATGGTGATGCCCCGCGCCTTCTCTTCCGGCGCCGAGTCAATCTGCGCGTAACTCTTCGCCTCACCACCAAACTTCTTCGTCAATACCATGGTGATCGCCGCCGTTAATGTGGTCTTGCCATGATCCACATGCCCTATCGTGCCAACGTTTACGTGCGGCTTCGTCCGCTCAAATTTACTCTTTGCCATGATCGTTCCTTTTTAAAGCACCTTTTATATTCACGTCCTATGGAGCCCATGGCCAGGATTGAACTGGCGACCTCTCCCTTACCAAGGGAGTGCTCTGCCACTGAGCTACATGGGCAAGCGTCTTCCTGCCTAAAACCTGTCACTCGCCTTCAGTATCCTGCAATAATTTTGCCAACACTTTTAGCTTTTCTCTGGCCCGAATCTGGAGCGGGTGAAGGGAATCGAACCCTCGTCGTAAGCTTGGAAGGCTTCTGCTCTACCATTGAGCTACACCCGCATCTAGCCATCGATCTGGATTGAAGCGCCCAATCAACTCATCAGAGAAAAGGCGTCGCGCACCACCATGCGTCGCCCGCTATCTAAAACCGGGCTCATCAGGATTGCAGAAGTTGCCAGCGCCTCGCAGCCCTGCCATACCTGTATACACCACCTGATTTGGTGGAGGGGGAAGGATTCGAACCTTCGAAGGCAGAGCCGTCAGATTTACAGTCTGATCCCTTTGACCGCTCGGGAACCCCTCCAAACGAAACTGCCAATTGTGAATGCTTTAAGTTGATAAGTCAATGTGCATTTCAGGGTTTTTTGCTTGGCAACGGCGGATATTCAAGACAGTGAATAGCCTGATTCAATCACCCTGAATTAATCATCTTGATAAGATGGCAACACCTCATCGCCGGGATAATCAGTGTGTAGATCCTTGGCGCAAACCTAATAGCTCAACCTCAAAAATCAGCGCCGCGTTCGGTGGAATGACCTTACCCGCCCCTTGTGCGCCATAGGCCATATCGGCGGGAATGATCAAAGTTCGTTGCCCCCCCACCTTCATGCCGGCCACACCTCGATCCCAGCCTTTGATTACGCGGCCCGCGCCCAGCAGAAACGAAAAAGGCGTGCCGCGATCACGCGAGCTATCGAATTTTGTTCCTTTTTTATCAGCCGCGCTGGGATCGTAAAGCCAGCCGGTATAATGCACTTCAACCGCCTTGCCGACGACCGCCTCTTCGCCAGTACCAATTTTGGTATCTTCTTTTATAAGTTCGGTCACGTTGGACGCTCCTTGCCTGGTTTCAGAAAATGCAGCCTGGGGCAATAAAACCATGCCCAATAGTAGTATGCTCAAATTGATCAGTGTGTTTACTTTAGACATGATTGCCCCAAGAATTGAATTAGTATTTGGACGCCCTCAAACTTTATTATACCGGCTAACCGCCCACGGCTTGATAAAAGAGCGATTAAATTTTTAAACTCGTCAACATTTCCATTAAACCCACGCATATGCAAGAGCGTTTGAACGATGAGGTATGCCAGGAACAGCAAGAGCCGTCGTTGATGCGGTTGCACGATTCGCCTGTCGTACGGTATCTCTACCTGGCAGCGGGGTTCGCTGCGCTGATACTTGCTGTGGCAGGCGTAGTGCTGCCGATATTGCCTACCACTCCTTTTGTACTACTGGCCGCGGCCTGCTTCGCGCGCAGTTCGAAACACTTCCATGACAGGCTTCTGGCTAATCGCGTTGCAGGTCCGATCATCCGAGAGTGGGTTGAACATCGTAGCATTCCACGGCGGGTGAAGCGCTGGGTTTACTTCCTGCTGGCGATATCATTCGGCAGTTCCATTCTGATGATGCCATCTGTCTGGCATCAGGTGATGCTGGCTATGCTGGGTATTATCCTGGTTGCATTTATCTGGCGCATACCCGTAAGGGATTTGCCTACCGGTCCATGACATCTCACAGCCAATAGCGCCCCATGGAGGACTGGTGCTTTCAATTCGAGCTCTCCAAGGCGTAAGAGACGATACAACCAGTTCCATTTTATCCACGGGTTTATTGCGTTGTAAACGCCGGCGGTCCTACTCTGAAGCGGCTTGCGGCTCAGCGACAAAAATTTCAACACGACGGTTTTTAGCTCTGTTTGCGGGCGTATCGTTGGCGACTAGAGGCTCACGCGAACCACGACCATCAATATTGATGCGATTCGAAGAAACGCCCCGGCTCACCAAATAATCCCGCGTGCTGGCCGCGCGGTTTATAGATAAGGGATTATTGATTGCATCGCTACCCGAGTTGTCGGTATGTCCAATGATCGTTACCTGGGAAGCAGTATTATTGCTCAGGCTCGTCGCAAAGCTATCCAGTACCGGTTTGAAATCATATTTGATCTCCGCGCGGCCGGTATCAAATGAAATATCGCTGGGGATATCCAGCTTCAGGCGGTTATCCGATGTCTTGACGACTTGTACACCCGTACCGGAGGTAGCTTGTTCCATATCCTTTTTTTGCTGTTCCATTCTTCTGGACCATACATTCCCGGCAATAGCCCCAAGACCGGCACCCGCAGCCGCGCCAATCGCCGCACCCGTCCCTTTGCCTGCAAGAACGCCAATTATTGCGCCTGTACTCGCACCGATCCCTGCGCCTATAGCCGTGTCTCGAGCTCTGTTATTCTGCGTTTCGGGCGTACTAGCACAGCCACCCATTGTCAAGACCAGCGCCATGGAAATAATTGATAATTGATTACGCATGATTTTCCCCTTATTTGTCGGTAAGTTATGTGGAGTGCAGATAATTTCTGCATATCAGCAACTCGCTTAAGCTAACTCTAGCAGAGAATGGGCGAAAAGCTATCAATCATCCTCGTGAATGATGCAGGGCATGAATACGCTTCAACCGTTCGCGCGCCACGTGAGTATAGATTTGCGTGGTGGAAATATCTGCATGGCCCAGCAGCAATTGCACAACGCGTAAATCAGCACCATGATTCAGCAGATGCGTAGCAAAAGCATGGCGCAATGTGTGTGGCGATAGCGGCTTGGCGATACCGGCCTGCTGCGCATAACGTTTGATCAGATACCAGAAAGCCTGGCGTGTCATGGCCGAGCCACGGGTGGTGACGAACAGCGCGTTACTCAATCTCCCTTTCAGTAACCCCGGTCTAATCTCTCTAGTGTAGCGAGCTACCCACTCTAGCGCGTCCTCACCCAAAGGCGCCAGCCGTTCTTTTCCGCCCTTGCCGATCACTCGTACAATGCCCATGTTCAGGCTGATTTGCGGGCTTTCCAGACTGATCAGCTCGGATACGCGGAGTCCGCTCGCGTATAGCACTTCAAGCATGGTGCGATCACGCAATCCTAATGGAGTCTTGACGTCGGGCGCATCAAGCAATGCTTCCACATCCGCCTCAGTAAGGCTCGAAGGCAAATTACGGGGCAGTTTGGGCGTATCGATATTGAGACTTGGATCAGTCTGAATTCTTCCCTGGCGTAACAGGAAACGGTAGAACCGCTTTAAACTCGACAGTTCGCGGCTGGTGGTGCTCGCCTTCACCCTGGCGGAAACCTTACAGGCAAGAAACTCCAGCAGATCGGGATGCGTCGCCGCTACCAACAAGCTATCATTCTGTTTTCGCTCTTTCTGCTTGGCAAGCCACTGGCTGAATTGTTGCAGATCGCTGCGGTAGCTTTCCAATGTATTACGTGACAAACCGTCTTCCAGCCACAAGGCATCCGAGAATTCGTCCAGCAAGCATGAGTCAAGCTCAGGCACCTTCATGGTGCAATAGCCAGCGCTTGATAGTAAGCGGGACGCCGTCGCTCGCATTCATAAACCCCCCCAGCCCGCCGTTTTTTGCAATAACGCGATGACACGGAATAATTATCGGCAGCCGGTTGGCTCCGCATGCCTGCCCAACGGCACGCGGGGCAGAATGCAGTTGTGCAGCGATATCGCCATAACTGCGGGTGGTCCCGCTGGAAATATCCTGAATGGCACGCCATACCCGGCGCTGATGGACAGTGCCGCCAATGTGCATCGATAGATTGAATACAAAGGCCGGATCAGCCAGATACGCCTGCAGCTGCTCGCAGACTTCCTTGGCCAAAGCGGTACGCGGCGCAAGTAAAGGCGTGTCGACGGGCAGGTATGCTATATCGGTGAGCCAGTCTTCTTCGACGCGAAGACCGAGTACGGCAAATGGGGCAGCAAGCTTTGCCTGATAGTTGTTTGCTGATTTTTGAACAGCCTTAGGCTTCATCATGACAATATTGAGATCGCTTATTCATCTTGCTTACCGCCGCCTGGGGCAGAGAATTCAGTAGTCATAGAGGCTTTGTAAACAGCTGTAACAGTTTTCTGTCCGCTTTGACTTTATGCGGACAGTCCGGCGATAATCAGCCATTATCCGGCTTGAGTAATCTGCCGGCAAGACCCCTGATCAAGGAGCAAGTGGTGAAATTTAATATAAAAAGCGGAAACCCGGAGAAGCAGCGCAGCGCGTGCGTGGTGGTGGGCGTATTCGAGCCGCGCAAATTGACTGAAGCGGCAGAAGCCATGGACAAGATCGCCGATGGGTATATCGGCGGACTATTGCGCAGCGGCGATATGGAGGGTAAGACAGGCTCTGCACTGGTTCTGCACAACGTACCCAACACCTTGTGCGAGCGAATACTCCTGGTGGGACTCGGCAAGGAACAAGAGCTCAGCGATAAAGCATACTGCGATGTGGTACGCAGCGCGTTCAAGGCACTGCATGGCACAGGCGCTACGGACGCCGCCCTGTTTTTGAATGAGGTACCGGTCAAAAACCGTGAAACCGCATGGAAAATTTCACAAACCGCCATTATCGCGATGGAAAGCAGGTATCGCTTCGATCGACTCAAAAGCCAGGTTGAAGAAACTAAACCGCCTCTTCGTAAGGTCACGCTTTGCACCCTGAGCGACGGCGGCCGCGTAAAACTTGCCGCCAGCGAAGAAGCCCTTCAGCAGGGCCTTGCCATTGCCGATGGCATGAATCTTGCCAAAGATCTAGGCAATCTTGCGCCCAACATCTGTACCCCGACCTACCTGGCGGAGCAGGCCATCGACGTGGCCAAGGCTTATAAGCTCAAGGTTACCGTTCTGGAGCAGAAGGACATGGAGAAGCTCGGCATGGGCGCATTGCTGGCCGTTGCCCGCGGCAGTCACCAGCCCGCCAAGCTGATCGCGCTGGAATACTGGGGGCGAACGAAGAAGGAAAAACCGGTCGTGCTGGTGGGCAAGGGCGTCACTTTTGATACCGGCGGCATTTCCTTGAAGCCCGCAGCGGAAATGGATGAAATGAAGTACGACATGTGCGGCGCAGCCAGCGTGCTCGGCACCATTACGGCGGTGGCAAAAATGCGACTTCCCGTCAACGTGATCGGCATCATACCCACCACCGAAAATATGCCTGGTGGCAATGCCACCAAGCCCGCGGATGTCGTTACCAGCATGTCCGGGCAAACCGTGGAAATTCTCAACACTGATGCTGAAGGACGGCTGATCCTGTGCGATGCGCTGACTTATGCCGAGCGCTATGAACCCGAGACCGTAATAGATATTGCGACCCTTACCGGGGCTTGTGTCATCGCCCTCGGCCATGTTGCGTCGGGATTACTCAGCACAGATGAAGAACTGGCAGAGGAATTGCTGCAGGCTTCCGGTCAAGCAGCAGATCCCGCTTGGCGACTGCCATTATGGGACGAGTACCAGGAGCAATTGAAAAGTAATTTTGCCGATATCGCCAACATCGGTGGCCGCGCCGCCGGAACCATTACCGCGGCCTGCTTCCTGTCGCGTTTCACGAAGAAATATCGATGGGCTCACCTGGACATAGCGGGTACTGCCTGGAAATCCGGCAAGGAAAAAGGGGCCACAGGCCGACCTGTGCCTCTGCTGACACAATTCCTGATCGGGCGGGCGGCGAAAAAAGGGCCTGCTGAGCATAAATCGAAATAGACTGGCATGACCGAGATCGACTTCTATTCCGGCAGCGAGGATAAACTTCATACCGCTTGCCGTCTCGTCGCCAAAGCGTTGCGGAAGGGCTTCAAGGTAATGATTTATTCAACCGATACAACAATGATCGAGCGGCTGGATAAACTTCTATGGACTTTTTCTTCAATCGACTTTATTCCTCACTGCCGTGCTGACGACAAGTTGGCCGATGTCACACCGGTAATACTCGGCTACGCCGCGAATCTTCCACACGATGATGTCCTGCTCAACCTGGATCCTGAAAATCCTTCGTTCTTCAGCCGCTTTCGGCGCTTGATCGAAATCGCCGGTACTACGCCGGAAGATACGCAAGCGGCGCGAAAACGCTATCGCTTCTATCAGGATCGGGGATATGAAATTCGTCATCATAAGCTTGGAGCGGTATAGTTAAGTTAAACCCAGATTGAGTCAGATGCAGGGAATCCTGCATCCACCTCTTTCTCCCGGATATCCTTCTCCCGACACCCTTTCAACTATTCGCGAAATCCGGCATTTCCATGACAAACAGCAGCGATGAAACGACGCCAGAAGCTGATTACAACGAAATCCTGAGCAAGCTCGAAGCGTTGCTGCGCAAGCACCAGGGCAACCCATCGGCTCCAGCCTCGGTTGAAACGGATGGCAAAGCCGAGGCTTTTCATATTGCTGCTCACGGAACCGCATTAGAGCAGAGGTCGTTGATAGCAGTAGACGAGATACCAACGCTGACTGAAATGGTGTATCTGGCCCCTGAAATGCTGTCGCCTCAGCCTGACATTACATCGCTACTGGCGCAAATTCTGGATTCCGCGCTTGGGGACGCGGAGGTCGACCTGAATGCCGACGCGAGAAAAATATTGATTCAGGCGCTGGAATCCCGCTTATTCGGACTCTGAGCGCCTTCCGGCCACCGCCCGTGCATCAACTTAGCCTCATCCCGGTTAGCCACCGCTTCAGGATAAACATCACCCGAAGATAACCGTCGCTGTTTGCGTCCGCACCTTCCGTTATAATTGCCGGTTTTCCGCCTTCCCCGTCAATATCCATGGAACTCGAAAAAAGCTTTAATCCCCGCACCATCGAAAACCGCTGGTATTCGCGTTGGGAATCCGCCGGCTATTTCAAATCCATGCCCGATGGGACACCCGCTCAAACAGGGATAGTTCCCGCCTACTGTATTATGCTGCCCCCCCCCAACGTAACCGGCACACTGCACATGGGCCACGCTTTCCAGCATACCTTGATGGATGCGCTTTCGCGTTATCACCGCATGTGCGGAGAAAACACGCTATGGCAGCCCGGCACGGATCACGCCGGCATTGCAACGCAAATTGTCGTAGAACGCCAACTGGATCAGCAGAATATCGATCGCCGCGACCTAGGGCGGGAAGAATTCATTGAGCGCGTATGGCAATGGAAAATGGAATCCGGCTCCACCATCAGTCGCCAGATGAGGCGGCTGGGTGCTTCCTGCGACTGGTCGCGCGAACGCTTCACCATGGATTCAGGATTATCCCAAGCCGTTACCGAAGCATTCGTCCGGCTTTATCGCGATGGCCTCATCTATCGTGGCAAACGGCTGGTGAATTGGGACCCGGTGCTGCAGACCGCGGTTTCCGATCTGGAAGTGATATCCGTCGAGGAGGAAGGATCTCTCTGGCATATTCTCTATCCACTCGAGAAGGACGGGGAAATAGATCTGGACGACGCAGCGTCCACAAAAGTAATCGTCGCCACGACGCGTCCCGAAACCATGCTGGGCGATATGGCCGTTGCCGTGCATCCGGATGACCTCCGTTACCGCCACCTGATCGGTCGCCACGTGCGCCTTCCATTGTGTGAGCGAAGTATTCCCATAATCGCCGATGCTTATGTCGATCCGGAATTTGGTACCGGCTGCTTGAAAATTACCCCCGCGCATGATTTCAATGACTACCAGGTTGGGAAGCGGCATGAGCTTGTTCCGCTCAGTATTCTCACGCTGGACGGAAAAATCAACGAGTTGGCACCCACACAGTATCAGGGCATGGACCGTTTGGATGCTCGCAAAAAAATTATTTCCGATCTGGAAGGACAAGGTCTGCTGATTGAGACCAGGCCGCACAAACTTATGGTCCCACGCGGAGACCGAACTCACGCGGTAATCGAGCCCATGCTCACCGATCAATGGTATGTGGAGATGGATAGTCTGGCCAAAGCCGGGCTGAAAGTGATAGCGATCGGTGAAGTCAGTTTCATTCCGGAAAACTGGAGTCATGTATACAACCAATGGCTCGAAAACATCCAGGACTGGTGTATTTCGCGTCAATTGTGGTGGGGGCACCGGATTCCGGCCTGGTATGACGAGGACAACAACATCTTTGTCGCGCACAGCCTGGAGGAAGCGCAGCGGCTGGCTGGCGAACGCAGGCTCATCCAAGACGAGGACGTGCTCGATACCTGGTTTTCATCGGCGCTATGGCCATTTTCCACTTTGGGCTGGCCCGGAGAAACACCTGAACTCCGGACTTTTCTGCCAACGTCGGTTCTGATCACGGGTTTTGACATCATCTTTTTCTGGGTGGCGCGCATGGTGATGATGTCGCTGTATTTCACCGGCAAAGTGCCATTCAGGGAGGTGTATATAACCGGGCTGATACGCGATGCGGAAGGTCACAAGATGAGCAAGTCCAAGGGCAATGTGCTGGATCCGCTGGATCTCATCGACGGCATCGGGTTGCCTGATCTGATCTCCAAGCGCACTACCGGGTTGATGAACCCCGCGCAGGCCGAGTCCATAGAAAAAATCACGCGTAAGCACTTCCCTATGGGCATTCCCGCGTTCGGTGCCGATGCGCTGCGTTTTACGTTTGCCAGTCTCGCGTCTCATGGCCGTGATATTAAATTCGATATGCAGCGCTGCGAGGGCTACCGGAATTTTTGTAACAAGCTGTGGAATGCCAGCCGCTACGTTTTGATGAATTGCGAGGGAAAAGATACCGGTTTGGCCGCAAGTCTGACCTCGGAATCCAATGAAGTGTCGGCCTTGGAATATTCCGATGCCGACAGGTGGATCATCAGCCGTTTGCAATTGGCGGAAATCGCAGTCACTCAGGCTTATCGCGATTACCGCTTCGATATGGCGGCACGGGAAATCTATGAATTAGTCTGGGATGAGTATTGTGACTGGTATCTGGAGTTTGCCAAAGTACAGTTGAATGACGGCAGCGCTGCTGCACAGCGCGCCACCCGCCGCACGCTGGCGCGCGTATTGGAGGCAACATTACGGCTGGCTCATCCCATTATTCCCTTTATTACTGAAGAGTTGTGGCAAAACATCGCGCCGCTGGCCGACAAGCAAGGCGACAGCATCATGATGCAGCCCTATCCCAAAGCTGATCCCGGGAAGATCAGCGAAGATGCAACCGGCCGGATCGCCGCACTCAAGGAAATGATCAACGCCTGCCGGACCTTGCGCGGCGAAATGAATCTGTCTCCAGCATCGAGGGTTCCCCTGCTGGCTGCAGGAGATGAGCAAACGCTCGCTGAATTTGTTCCTTACCTGATGGCGCTGGCTAAACTCTCAAGCGTCGAAATCGTGCGCGGCGGCTTGCCCCACGCCGATGCGCCAGTGGCAATCGTGGGCGAATTTCGATTGATGCTTAAAATCGAAGTGGATATAGTGGCCGAGCGCGAACGGCTGACCCGGGAAATTGGCCGCATCGAAGCAGAAGTCGCCAAGGCGGAGAGCAAACTTGCCAATAACAGCTTTATCGAGCGTGCCCCCGCCAAGGTGGTGGAGCAGGAAAAAAACAGGCTTGGCAATTTTGGTGCAACGCTGGTGAAGCTGAAAGAGCAGTTGCTGAAGCTGGAAAGCTCGCCACCCCTGTGAATGGATTTCTGATTTTGCCGCGCCATGAAGCAGGAAGAATATATTGAAGCCTCTCGATTCATAAAATTGAAGCAAAAAGTTCAAGCCTCATGCTCGGCTGCGCTATACTTATCGGAAATAATGAAGAAATACCTCTAGCTCTGCCTTATAAGGTGGAGATCATGGAAAGAGATAAGGGGAAATAATCATAATTGTTCTATTAGGCGGCCCCGGCGCGGGAAAAGGGACGCAGGCCAATTACATCAAGGAACATTTCGGCATTCCCCAGATATCCACGGGCGACATGCTCCGCGCGGCAGTCAAGGCGGGTACCGAACTGGGTATCATGGCCAAGAAAATCATGGATGAGGGTGGGCTGGTCTCCGATGACATTATTATCGGCCTGGTCAAAGCGCGCATTGCACAGCCCGATTGCGTAAAAGGTTTCCTCTTCGACGGTTTTCCCCGCACCATTCCCCAGGCGGATGCAATGAAGGCCGCCGGCGTACCCATCAATTTTGTGATCGAAATTTACGTGCCTGACGAAGAGATCATCAGGCGCTTGTCGGGCCGGCGCCTGCATCCCGCCTCGGGCCGTATTTATCACGTGATATTCAATCCGCCCGCCATGGATGAGAGAGACGATGTAACCGGCGAGCCACTGATACAGCGCGACGATGATAAAGAGAGAACCGTGAGGAAACGGCTGGAAACCTATCATGCCCAGACCGAACCATTGGTAGAATATTATGCTAATTGGTCAGCCAACGGCGGAAGGGGCGCCCCCAAGTACGTCAAAATAGCGGGGGTAGGATCGGTAGAAAATATTCGCGACGCCATTTTTGCTTCACTGAAATAAACCTCAAGCAAGAACCTTGGCGGACTTGAGCTTTATGATATCGCCGCCGTTTTAATCCGTGAACAGCAACACAGCAGCAGCCTTAACAAGCTGCAGCCTGATGCATCGTTGCGCGGCCAGGACGGTAGCACTAACTGCCTGTCGGACTTGAAGAATCGCAGCGAAAAGGTGACTGGGTGACGGCAGATTTTGAGGATTTTGAAGGTCAATATCTATTGGTTGAAAATCAGCGAAATATCACCCACCCAGACACTTTTGCAGCCGATTTCCTTTAAGTCCGACAGGCTGCCAGGGCAGCAAACGCATCGGCGTAATGCGCAGCAGATAAAATTTTAGAATAATCAGGGGAAAATCATGGTAGCAAAAAATGCTTTTTATGCGCAGTCCGGCGGCGTCACCGCCGTCATCAACGCCTCGGCCGCTGGCCTTATCGAAGCCGCCCGCCAGCAACAAGGGAAGATAGGCGCGGTTTATGCAGGCCGTAACGGCATCATCGGCGCCCTGACTGAAGATCTGATCGACACCGGCAAGGATTCCGCCTCGGCAATCAGCGCCCTTCGCCATACTCCCTCGGGAGCGTTCGGCTCTTGCCGTTACAAATTGAAAAGTCTCGAACAAAACCGGCGTGAGTACGAACGACTGATCGAGGTATTCAAGGCGCATGACATCGGCTACTTTTTTTATAATGGCGGCGGTGATTCCGCTGACACATGCCTCAAGGTCTCACAGCTCGCCGATACGCTGGGCTATCCCATCCAGGCCATTCATGTACCGAAAACGGTGGATAACGACCTTCCCATTACAGATTGCTGCCCCGGCTACGGCTCGGTGGCAAAATACATTGCCGTGTCCACGCTCGAAGCCAGCTTCGACGTCGCCAGCATGTCAAAAACATCGACGAAAGTATTTGTCCTGGAAGTGATGGGACGTCATGCCGGATGGATTGCTGCGGCAGGCGGCCTGGCATCCAGTGTCGACCGTGAAATCCCGGTTGTCATTCTCTTTCCGGAGATCCCCTTCGATAAAGCGAAATTTATCGCCAAGGTAGATAGCAATGTCAAGAAATTTGGCTACTGCTCGGTAGTGGTATCCGAAGGCGTAAAAGGGGAAGACGGCAAATTTCTTTCCGACCAGGGTATCCGTGACGCTTTCGGTCACGCTCAACTGGGCGGTGTTGCCCCTGTGGTGGCGAACATTGTCAGAGAGGAGCTCGGCCTTAAATACCATTGGGCAGTAGCGGATTATCTACAGCGCGCCGGGCGCCATATCGCCTCGAAAACCGATGTGGAGCAGGCTTATGCGATGGGTAAGGCCGCGGTGGAATTCGCCATCGATGGACATAACGCCGTAATGCCTACCATAGAGCGCGTTTCCAGTCATCCTTATGTGTGGAAGGTAGGCATGGCGCAACTCTCCGAGGTTGCCAACGTTGAGAAAATGATGCCCGAGAATTTCATCAGCGAGGATGGCTTTGGAATCACCGACAAATGCAGGGAATATCTGGTCCCCCTTATCCAGGGAGAGGATTACCCTCCCTATAAGGATGGCTTACCGGACTATGTGCGACTGAAGAACGTGGCGGTAGCAAAAAAACTGGGGGACTTCACGATTTAAACCCCTTCAAGCTTGATGGGATTAGGAATTCCGTGTGTGTTTTCGAGCAGTCCGACTTAACTGGAGGTTTAAATGGCTACTGGTTTAATTATCGCGATTGCTTGTGCGATGGCTGCGCTCCTGTACGGAGTGGTTTCGATAAAATGGATTGTCGCGTTGCCAACAGGCAACGAACGCATGCGTGAAATCGCTACTGCCATTCAAGAGGGGGCTTCGGCATACCTGAATCGCCAATACACGACCATAAGTATCGTTGGGGTGATTCTACTGGTGGCCATTTTCCTGGCATTGGGCTGGAAAACCGCTGTCGGGTTTTTCATCGGTGCTTTTTTGTCGGGGCTGACAGGTTATATCGGCATGAACGTTTCGGTGCGAGCCAATGTCCGTACCGCAGAAGCTGCAAGAGAAGGTCTCAATGCAGCGCTGAACGTGGCGTTCAGAGGCGGCGCGATAACCGGCATGCTTGTGGTGGGTCTGGGCTTGATGGGCGTGGCCGGCTACTATGCTTTCCTTACCGCCGGCCTGGGCACCAATGAATCAGATGCGACTCACGCCCTGGTGGGTTTGGCTTTCGGTAGCTCGCTGATCTCCATTTTCGCTCGTCTCGGCGGCGGCATTTTTACTAAAGGCGCCGACGTAGGCGCCGATCTGGTGGGCAAGGTCGAAGCCGGCATTCCCGAGGATGATCCGCGCAACCCGGCAGTCATTGCCGACAACGTGGGCGACAATGTAGGCGACTGCGCGGGAATGGCTGCCGATCTGTTCGAGACATACGCCGTGACCATTATTGCTACCATGCTGTTGGGTGGACTGCTGATCACAGACGCCGGTCCTAATGCGGTTCTCTATCCGCTGGTGCTGGGGGGATTTTCCATTATCGCTTCCATCATCGGTTGCTACTTCGTCAAAGCGCGTGAGGGCGGAAAGATCATGAACGCGCTTTATCGCGGTCTCTCGGTTGCCGGTGTACTGGCTGCGGTCGCCTTTTATCCCATCACGACGATGATGCTGGGCGAAGGGGTGATGATTGACGGCAAACTGGTTTCATCGATGAATCTATACCTCGCCGGGCTCGTAGGTCTGGTGTTGACTGCCGCCATGGTGTGGATTACCGAATACTACACCTCTACCGAATATGGGCCAGTACAGCATATCGCGGAAGCGTCCAGCACCGGTCACGGCACCAACGTAATCGCCGGTCTGGGTGTGTCCATGAAATCGACCGCCGCTCCAGTACTTGCCGTCTGCGTCTCCATCTGGTGCGCCCAGGAGTTGGCGGGCCTTTATGGCATCGCTATCGCCGCCACCTCGATGCTATCGATGGCAGGTATCATCGTGGCGCTCGACGCCTACGGACCCATTACCGACAATGCCGGCGGAATTGCGGAAATGGCAGGTTTGCCATCAGAGATACGCGATATCACCGACCCGCTGGATGCGGTAGGGAACACTACCAAGGCGGTAACGAAAGGCTACGCCATCGGCTCCGCCGGTTTGGCCGCGCTGGTACTGTTTGCCGATTACACTCATGCGCTTTCCACGGGCGGCAAGCTCTTGAATTTTGACTTATCCGATCACATGGTGATCATTGGCTTGTTCCTCGGCGGCATGGTGCCATACCTGTTCGGGGCCATGGCGATGGAGGCTGTCGGTCGGGCTGCCGGTTCGGTGGTGGTGGAAGTGCGCCGCCAGTTCAGGGAGATTCCCGGGATCATGGAAGGTACCGCGAAGCCGGACTATTCCAGAGCAGTGGATATGGTAACAAAGGCCGCCATCAAGGAAATGATTATCCCCTCGTTGCTGCCGGTTGCCGTGCCCTTGCTCGTCGGCCTCCTGCTCGGCCCCGTCGCCTTGGGTGGTGTCCTGATTGGCGCCATTATCACGGGTATCTTTGTAGCGATTTCCATGACTGCCGGGGGCGGAGCCTGGGATAACGCCAAAAAATACATTGAAGACGGCCACTTTGGCGGCAAGGGTTCGGAAGCGCATAAAGCGGCGGTGACCGGCGACACTGTCGGCGACCCCTACAAAGACACCGCCGGCCCCGCGATCAATCCGCTCATCAAGATCATGAATATTGTTGCCTTATTGATTGTCCCATTGCTATGAGCCTTTTATTCGCAGACAAGGCACGCCGAGAAATTATGGCGTGCTTTTTTTTTGGTACACTAAAAATTGCATACCCGCTTTTTCAATCTTTCCCGATTCCCGGCGTTATATATTCGGTGAGGAATATCATGTATTTCGTCACTTCAAGCTTGAACCGAAACCCGACCCCAGTCAGCAACAACGTATTTTGCGTCCCATTCGATACCGACTTTCATCGATTTGACGTTCACAATGTCGCCTGCGAGATGGATAGTCATGAATAATAAGATCGCCCTCACGCTCGATGATGCCAAAATTATTGCCGCTGCATCGGAAGCGGAAGCCAGGCGCAATAACTGGCCGGTGGTGATTGCAATCGTTGATGACGGGGCTCACCTGGTTTACCTGCTGCGCCTCGACAATACTCAGTTCGGCAGCGTCGATGTCGCAATTCAGAAGGCCTGCGCGGCGATTGCATTTCGACGTCCCACTAAGGTGTGGGAAGAACACGTCGCTGACGGACGCTTGCGTTATCTCGGCCTGCCCGGAACCCTGCCGATCGAAGGTGGTTTACCCATCATAGTGGATGGCCAGTTCATCGGCGCTGTAGGAGTAAGCGGTGTGAGATCCCACGAGGATGCGCAAATTGCACAGGCAGGATTGAATGCAATGCCAAAAAGCTGATATAAATAAATCAGGCTCATTCGCCTGATGCGGCACAGCTTATCCGCTCGTCGAATCCGGCGGGTTCGATATTAAAGTGTCACCTTTCCGCCTTCATAGTCAATTCAAACGGAAGACGTTGTCATTGGTACATTCAACGCCTGCGCGCTTCAGCCGTAGCCATCCAGACGGGAATTCAGCCAGGCATTCGTATGCATATCAGTATGCCGGGCGCTTCCCAACGAGGCCACCAACCCGGCCATTGCCGTACCCTGAATACAGTTTAACTGGACAAACTTAGTCTCATTTCTTTCAACACCACTATCTATCCTGGGGCTGAGTTAAGATACGATTCGCGCTACAAATCACGCCCTTTACCTGACTATCTGGATTATATGAATTCTGTGGAGCTCCAACAAAAAACTTTCCTGCTCCTATTGGTTTTCGTTACCGTAGCATTCGGGTGGATTCTCTTGCCTTTCTATGGCGCAGTATTTTGGGGCTCGGTTCTTGCCATCATATTTACACCGTTTCATCGCAGATTGCTGGCCGTCATGAACCAGCGGCAGAATCTTGCCGCGCTCACCACCCTCCTGCTCTGCCTGATCATAGTGATTCTTCCGGTTACGATAATGACGATTTCGCTGCTACAGGAAGGATCCATCGTCTACCAGGGAATCCGGTCTGGACAGCTTAATTTCGGTGCTTATTTTCAGCAGATCATGGGAGCTATGCCACCCTGGGTCACCAACGTTCTGGACCGGCTCGGGCTCACCAATATTTCCGAGCTGCAGGATATGCTATCGACCGGCGCTTTGCAGGGCAGCCAATTTATCGCAATGCACGCTCTCAGCATCGGTCAGAACGCCTTTGAATTCGTCATCAGCTTCGGCATTATGCTGTACCTGTTATTTTTCCTGCTGCGCGACGGCGCTGCTCTTTCCATCAGGATCAAACAAGCGATACCGCTCAGCATGGAGCACAAGCGGCATCTATTCAGCAAGTTCACTACCGTTATTCGCGCCACCGTAAAGGGCAACGTTGTTGTTGCCGCGGCGCAAGGCACGCTAGGTGGAATAATGTTTTCGTTCCTCGGCATTCAAGGGGCCTTGCTATGGGGCTTTGTGATGGCCTTCCTTTCCCTGTTGCCCGCAGTCGGAGCCGGACTGATCTGGGTGCCGGTAGCGATCTATTTTCTCTTTACCGGTGCTGTTTGGCAGGGCGTCACCCTCATCGCTTTCGGCGTGCTCGTGATCGGGCTCGTGGATAATATTTTGCGCCCCATACTCGTCGGCAGGGATACAAAAATACCCGACTATGTGATTCTCATCTCAACCTTGGGAGGCATGGTCCTTTTCGGTCTTAACGGCTTCGTTATCGGACCCGTAATTGCGGCGCTCTTCATCGCTGCATGGGATCTCTTTTCTGCATCGAAAGAGGCGCCGGCGGATTGACGACGCGAGTTAGCCCGCAGCAAGCTGTCCTGTTAAAACGCGAAGGAAGCTAGCTATCGGATGAGTCGATAGTGCCGGTCCTCCAATTGGCAAGCCGTTACCGCCTGGAGAATCTCATCTGTAGCCGGACCGTCCAGGCAAAGATGCGGCCACCCAACAGCCACCTGGCTATGACCGAGATTCTGGAATCAAAGGGGAGCGCATGCCTTACCGGTGGAACCGAAGACGTGACGGCATCAAGCACCGCCTTAGCGATAATTTCCGGACCGGGCGCCCTGGGTTCGCCAACCAGAAGGTTATGCACGCCGTCCAGAAGTTTCTTGTAGGCTGGCGGATGCGCAACGGTCTCTAACAACCTTAGCTGGTTGGGAACAAACTCTGTCTTTATTATGCCAGGCGCAATGAGCACAACTTTAATCCCGAACTCCATCACCTCGCCACGCAGGGCATCGGTTAGCGCTTCAATGGCATACTTGGTAGCCGCATACCAACCAAAACCGGGCACCGATATTCTGCTCAGTGCCGAAACGATATTGACTATCGATCCTGATTTCTGCTCCCGCATATGCGGGAGAACTGCTTGCATGAACCGTGCATAGCCGAAAACGTTAACTTCGAACTGCCGATGCGCAGCCTCCATCGAAACACATTCGATAGCCCCTAACTGGCAGAGTGCCGCGTTGTTGACCAGCACATCGATACGCCCCTTGGTCGATATAATGTGACTCACTGCACGGTTAATATTTTCTTCATCGGTCACATCCAGTTCTATCGGCTCGATGCGATCAGAACGAATCTCTTCCAGCCTGTACAATCGCCGCGCCACGGCAAATACATAATAACCATTTTGGGCAAGAAGCTCGGCCGCAGCCCTTCCGATACCGCTGGACGCGCCGGTTACCAGTGCAATCCGCTGAATCATATCCTTCGCTCCTTTTATATTGCCATTCGTTTCACTTTTTATACATAATGAGCGAGAAAGCAATTAAACGATTTATCTCGTTACCCAACATATTAGCCGCCGATATTTCTTTATAGCATCAGGCAGCGCGGGTATATTCCCGTTGACCACCAAGCGCTATTCACCAGCAGGCAGGCGCATGAGGAGAGAAATATGAAAACTGTATTAATCACAGGAGCCAACCGCGGGATTGGGCTGGAATTTTGCAGGCAGTATGCCGCAGAGGACTGGCGCATTTTAGCTTGCACTCGTCATCCTGAAAAATCAGGTGCGCTCAATACGCTGGCCGCCGGCTATCCTGAGCAGGTCACCGTGCATGCGCTCGATGTTGCTGATCATGCGCAAATCGAGGGATTGGCGCAGTCGTCAGCCGCCGAGCCGATCGATCTGCTGCTCAACAACGCCGGAATTTATACCGGCTCTCACGCGGGCACTTTCAATAGTATCGATTATGAGGCTTGGGCCCATGAATTTCGTGTTAATACCATGGCAACGCTGAAGATGGCCCAAGCGTTTAACTCGCATGTTGCCAGAAGCAGTCGAAAAATTATCGTGACCATCAGCAGCAAGATGGGCAGCATTGCGGAGAACGACAGCGGCGGCAGCTACCTGTACCGGTCCAGCAAGGCGGCCGTAAATATGGTTATTAAAAGCCTTGCAATTGACCTCAAATCAGCGGGAATCATTGCGGTGGTACTGCACCCCGGATGGGTGCAGACCGATATGGGTGGCAAGAACGCATTAATTTCCACAGCAGAAAGCGTATCCGGCATGCGCCGCGTCATCAGTGATCTCACCTCGGCGGATTCGGGGAAATTCATCGCTTATGATGGTAAGCCAATTCCGTGGTAAGCGCTTGCTCTCCAGCATAGCCGCCGTTGTTAACCGATACAATCTTGCCAGTTAACAGTTACCCGCAAGTAAAACCTGCTTTCATCCGTCGATAGAGGCTTGGTGAATTCGGAGAGTTGCGTTTTCGTAGCGCTTATTCAACGATTACCGCCGTTCCACTAGCCGAAACCATCAGCATCCCATTTTCCTTGCCCATTATCTCGTAATCGATATCAATGCCGATTACCGCGTTTGCACCGAGGTCCTGAGCGCGTCGCTGTAGCTCGTCAAGTGCGATTTCCCGCGCGCGCTGCAGCTCTTTTTCATAGGTTGCGGAGCGTCCTCCCACAAGGTCACGGATTCCGGCAAAGAGGTCTTTGAACAAATTGGCGCCGAGGATCGCTTCGCCGGCGATGACCCCGCAGTATTTCGTGATGCGCTTTCCCTCTATGCTCGGGGTAGTGGTAAGTTGCATAAATCTCCCGTTGACGTTCTTCGATAAAATAAATAATAAGTCATGATGGCTATCCGTAAGGCGTATCCCGCTGCAGGCGCCGTTACTGCGGCGTGGCTGGTTTCGGCCTCTTGCGAAGCTTTTTCAGGGGGCGCTTCCCTTGTGTACCATCACGGGATTTGAACTGATCAGGGGTCGGCATCCCTTTGCGCCGCACGTTTCGCTCAGCAGAAGAACTGCGCTCCGAGGCGTTTCGTTCCGAAGCGTTTCTCTCTGCGTTGTTCCGCTCCGAGGTGCTTCGCTCGGAAGTCATGGCGCGATTGACGGGAGTAAGCGTAATTTCAAGCTCGTTGATCTCATCCCATTCGGCCTCGGTACGCTGTCTTTCCGGAATAGCAAGAAGCTCTTGCAAGCGAATATTAGGCGGACTCGGCTGTAGTTTATCCATGGTATATTTAATGCGATGCTCTACTGATAATTATTATCATTTATAATAAGATTTGATCGATCTCACTGTTGATATCCGGAGTAAATAACGATGTTAAATGCCTGGTTAAAAAAATATCTGAACAAGACTTGCATTGAGCGCATGGCTGGCAACTTTACCGGAAAAATCGGGAGGACGACAAGGGTCCCGACGGAGGCATCATCGTACGCTTCTACGATGATGCCGGGGATCGCGATGCAGGGAATATCCCATTTTACCTATAAAATACATTATAGGTCGCCCTCACGCCCTGGTGGGAAAACTCGGAGGCTTATTCAACGGTTCTTCAGCCAATATATTACTGCAATATTTTGCTGTGCCATTTTCTTTGGCGCCAGCGCATCTCACGCAGAGCAAGTAGTAGTCTATTCCGCCCGGATCGAACAGCTCATCAAACCAATGTTCGACGTTTTCACCAAAGATACCGGCATCAACGTAAAATTCGTCACTGACAAAGAAGGCCCATTGCTGGCGCGCCTCAAGGCGGAAGGAAAAAACACACCTGCCGACATGCTGATCACCTCGGATGCGGGCAATTTGTGGGAGGCCGCTCAAGAAGGACTGTTAAGACCTGTCGAGTCAAAAACGCTCCACGCAAATGTTCCCGCCTACCTCCGTGATCCCCAAAATCAGTGGTTCGGCCTGTCCGTGCGGGCCCGCACTATCATATATAACACACAGAAAGTAAAGCCTTCGGATCTTTCTACCTACGAAGCGCTGGCTGAGCCTCAATGGAAAGGACGGTTGTGCCTGCGCACTTCCAAGAAAGTATACAACCAGTCGCTGGTCGCGATGATGATCGCTGAGCATGGCGCGGTCAGGACCGAAGAAATTATCAAAGGCTGGGTCGCCAATCTCGCTATCGATCCATTGTCCGACGAAACCAAGGCAATGGAATTCGTCGCCGCGGGACGATGCGATGTCACTATAGCCAACAGCTATTACTATGGCCGCCTGATGCAAAAAAACCCGGCATTGCCACTTGCGATTTTCTGGCCTAACCAGGAAGGCAGCGGCGTTCACGTTAATATCTCAGGGGCGGGGATTACCAAATACGCGCATAACGCACCCGCCGCAAGCAGGTTGCTTGAATTTCTGTCATCGGAAAAAGCCCAGAATCTCTTTGCCGACGTGAATATGGAATACCCTGTCAACCCCAGGGTGAAGCCCGACCCCGCTGTCGCAGCCTGGGGCACCTTCAAGCAAAATACGATAAACGTAACCACAGCCGGGGAATTGCAGGCAGAAGCGGTAAAACTGATGGATCGCGCGGGCTATCGATAAGGCGTCAAGGATGTGAGAGATGAAACGCTTAGCTCAACGGAGACTGATTCAGGCACGAAAAATGGCTTTTCAAGCGCCTCAAGCTCCGCCTATCGGGTCTCACACGGCTGGCGTCTAATCCCCTTTCTGGTAGCTGCGGTAGTGCTCGTACCCGTTGGCACGGTCATCTCGTCCTTGTTCGTACCGGCAGGCGATGTCTGGCAACACTTGGTTGAAACGACACTGGCCGGCCTGTTGGTCAATACATTCTGGCTCGCCGTGGGCGTGTCTGCGGGTTCTGCATTGCTGGGGGTGAGCCTGGCCTGGTTTACCGCGGTGTGCGAGTTCCCCGGTCGTAAATTCTTTTCGTGGGCATTATTACTGCCGCTTGCCATTCCCGCATATGTTACCGCGTTCGTGGCTTTGGGCCTGTTCGATTACATCGGCCCGGTGCAAACGGCGCTGCGCGCCTGGTTGGGGCCAGATAGATTCTGGTTTCCGGATATACGCAGCAGGCTGGGCGTTATCATTGTCATGGTCCTGGCGTTTTATCCTTATGTTTATTTGCTGGCGCGAAATGCGTTTCTCACTCAAGGCAAGCGCTCGCTGGAGGCTGCCCAGTCGCTAGGCTTTAATCGCACGCAAGGATTTTTCAAGCTGGCGTTGCCCATGGCGCGCCCGTGGATTGCAGGCGGGACAATGCTGGCGCTAATGGAAACGCTTGCCGATTTCGGTACGGTAGCGGTTTTCAATTACGATACCTTCACCACTGCTATTTATAAAGCCTGGTTTGCGATGTTTTCCCTCACCGCAGCCTCCCAGCTCGCCTCACTGCTGATTGTCATCGTTTTTGCCGTGATAATTGTGGAGCAGCAATTTCGTTCACGCATGCGCTATGCCGAAACCAGGCAAAGTGCAAAGGCGACTCCCATCCCGCTCTCCGGTTGGCGCGCATGGCTGGTTTCAGGGCTTGCGTCAGGCACGCTTTTTTTTGCGTTCCTGTTGCCGGTCATGCAACTGGGCATTTGGGCCGTGGGCGTTGTCGAACGTGATTTCGACCAGCGTTACGTGGAATTTCTCTGGCATTCGCTGCTATTATCCACTTTTGCCGCCCTACTCACTTGTGCCGTCGCGCTGCTCATGGTCTACGCCGCGCGACGTTACCCGGACACCGCCACTCGCGGCGCAGTGCGCATATCCACTATTGGATATGCTCTGCCCGGTGCCGTTCTCGCGGTTGGAATTTTCATCCCCATAGCCTGGCTGGATAGCTGGCTGAGCGAAATGGCTATGCAGTTATTTCATATAGAAACCGGTTTGCTCATCCAAGGCACTCTTTTCACGATGCTGATTGCCTATATGACGCGCTTTCTCGCCGTCAGCCACAGCCCCATAGACAGCGCCATGCAGCGTGTGACCGGCAGTATCGATGAGGCAGCCATGGGACTTGGTTTGAGCGGATGGGCAACACTATGCCGCGTACACTTGCCCATTCTGAAGGGTGGAATATTCACCGCCGCCGCGCTCGTATTCGTGGATGTCATGAAAGAGATGCCCATCACGTTGATGACCCGGCCTTTTGGCTGGGACACCCTCTCCGTGCGGATTTTCGAAATGACGACGGAAGGCCAATGGGAGCAGGCCGCATTACCTGCCGTGACGCTGGTACTGGCAGGCCTGCTTCCCCTGATATTTTTTATGCGGCAAACCGAAAGTTGATTTGAACGATTGCCCATGAACGCGCTGCTTGAGCTCAAAAATATCCGGCATGCCTATGGCCGGCAAACAGTCGTAAACGACTTATCGCTCGTGCTAAAAAAAGGCGCCATCGGCTGCCTGCTGGGGCCGAGCGGGTGCGGCAAGACAACGGTATTGCGATGTATCGCCGGGTTTGAGCCCATCTCGACCGGAGAGATTGCGCTCAATGGCGTAGTCATAAGTAGCGCAGGTTTTGTCTTGCCGCCGGAACGGCGGCACATCGGCATGGTGTTTCAGGACTATGCATTATTTCCTCATCTCACCGTTCTGGCCAATGTTGGCTTTGGCCTGCATCGGATGCAAAAAACGGAGCGCGCGGCACGCATCCACGAGATATTGAAAACCGTAGGCCTTGCTGATGTAGGAGGTAAATATCCGCATCAACTCTCGGGCGGTCAGCAACAGCGCGTGGCCCTCGCGCGGGCGTTGGCGCCGAAGCCTGATTTGCTGTTGCTGGATGAGCCTTTCTCCAATCTGGATGTGACACTGCGTGGCCGCTTGAGCCTGGAGGTGCGCGACATTCTCAAGAGTCAGAATGCTACGGCTATTTTGGTGACACATGACCAGGACGAGGCTTTTGCCATTGCCGACGAGATCGGTGTCATGCACCAGGGCGAAATCCAGCAATGGGATACCGGCTACAACCTCTATCACAGGCCCGCCAACCGGTTCGTTGCAAATTTCATCGGCCAGGGCGTTTTTCTCCCCGGCAAAATACTGGATCCGCATCACGTGGAAATCGAGTTAGGGACGCTGGCAGGAGAGGTCCCGCATCAATGCATGCCGGACTGCCAACTATGCCGCGAGGGAAATCCCGTGGATGTGCTCATACGCCCGGATGACATTGTGCATGATGACGCCAGCCCCCTTCAAGCCGCCGTGATGCACAAGGCTTTCCGCGGCGCCGACATCATGTACACGCTGCGCCTGCCCGGCGGTGGAACTGCCCTATCACTGGTACCTAGCCACCATAACCATGCAATAGGCGAGAAAATCGGTATCAGGCTGGAGGCGGATCACGTTGTGGCGTTCAGCCAATCTACATCTAGCTGAAGCCTCAACGCAACCGCGTTAATCGCTTATCGGTTCCCGCAAAACTTGAGCGAAACGCTCGTCATGTTTCCTGATTCAGCGCGTACCCAGCCTTACAGGGGAGTGCTGAAACTTCAAATCTGCTCGTTGGGATCAGATTCCACCATCGCGTTGCTCTCGTGGTTTCGCTCCCGCCGGTTTTCCGCCGGCGTGGCGTAATCGCGCGGGGCAAGTTTTGATGCCATTTGCCGGTGAAAGGCCGCCTGCTTTATGTCTTCCTCGGCGGTTCGCTTGTATTTGTGCAGCAAAGCTGCGGTATGCGATTGTTTATCTTGTGCCTGTCTGCCATAAAGATAGCTTTTTTCTTCATAATGCTGAAGCAGTTTCTTTTGCTCCTCCGCCTTTTTCAGCATTTCTTGGGCGGTATTTTGGTATTGCTTCGCCAGTTTATCGTGGTCGGCATAAGTTTTCGCGCTCTTTCCAGCTCTGTGAATATTGTCATTCTGCGCTTCGAGAGGACTCATTTGCGCGCAGGAAGCCAACAAGCCAAGCGCAGACAAGATCACAACGAATGTTCCTGATTTTGTTTTCACGATGGAACCCAAATAGAATGAAGGTAGCTTCATGCTAACTCGGTTCATACCACCAAATATATTGGGGAAACCCTGGTTTTTTGCTAAGGGAAACCCTTATACAACTTTTATATGGCAGAAGTTGCTATATAAATGTTGACAGTATATGGGTCGCCCAAGAAAACCAGACAGAAACATCGGACAATCTGACGTAAAACCCAAGGCAATGCCTGCTATTGCGGTTCGGAAATCCAGTGGGTGGCATAACGTATCAAATCCGCACCGTCTTTCAGGTTCAATTTGGTACGAATGTTGAAGCGATGCGTTTCGATAGTTTTAATACTACGGCTAAGCAACTTGGCAATTTCCTGACTGCTATGCCCGGATCCGATCAAGTGCAGTACCTCGAACTCGCTCGGGGTCAGACTGTTGACCAACGGTTCAGATTCCGAATTTCCGGTCGCCACCCGGTTCAACAGCCTAACGTGCATGGGCTTGCTCAGATAAATATTCCCCCTTAACACCTCGCGGATCGCAGTTATCAGCACTTCACCCGGCTCCTGCTTCATCACGTAGCCACGCGCGCCCGCCCGCAAAGCGCGTTCAGCATACACGCCCTCGTCGTGCATGGAAACGACGAGTACGGGTAATGCCGGCATCGGAATGTGTATGCTTTTTATGACCTCAAAACCAGAGAGGGTTTTGAGAGACACATCCATTAAAACGATATCGGCATGTTGCCCCGTTTTGAGGGTGGCTAATGCCTCTTCGCCGTCGCCCGCCTCACCAAATACCTCCATGTCCGGCTCAAGATTGATGAGCATCGCCATACCATGCCGCAACATGGCGTGATCGTCCACCAGCATTACTTGTGCTTTCAAGGCCGACATACCGGGAAACTCCTACACCATTCGCATTTCCAGCCGCACTTCCATTCCCCCTTCGGGGTGTGACAGGAATTCCAATATCGTGCCAAGCTGCCTGGCGCGATATTGCATAATTTTAATACCCATCCCCGGGGTCGCCCCATTTTTTTTGTTAAAACCGGCAAAGCCGCCGCCGTCATCGCGTATCGATAGGCGGAGCATTCCTTCCTCTGAAATCAGCGAAATTGTCACATGCTGCGCGCGGCCATGGCGTATCGCATTATTGGTAGCCTCCTGAGCAATCCGGTAAAGGTTAAGCGCAAAATTCTTATCCTTGATAATGACATTATTTTTGCATATCAAATCACAGGTAATCTTATAGGTAACTGCGATTCTCGAAGCGAATTCCCGCAACGCGTCCATCAGGCCATTAGTCTCCAGCTCAAACGGAAGCAACCCCTGCGCGAGCTGCTTGCATTGCATCACGGCGACCTGTGCCTGGGCGGCGATGGACGCGGCAACCGTTGCCACATCCCCACTTCCCGATACGGATATTTTTTTTTCCAGCGCCTTGGCTTGATATCCAATCGCCGCAATCTGCTGCCCGAGATTATCGTGCAATTCCTGGCCGATCGAACGCTGGTGCTCTTCTGCTATGGAAACCAGTGTCTGTTCCAGACGTTTGCGCTCAAGCCATCTCTCCAAATCGGTCGCGACCGCGTCGATGAGCCGCTGCTCTTCCGGCACCAGGAATGGCGTATCTTCCGGATAGAACACACGCAACTGGCCGCAGAGCTCGTTGTTCGCGTTAATCTTCGATTGCAGTTCGTGTGTGCAGCCCTGGCCGTAATTATCAGAGGTGAAGCACCTGCCATCAAGTTCGATCAAGGCGGTGGCAATCTCCGGGAATTGCATGGCGGGTATCAGGTGCTCAAAAATCTGCTGGCAGACATTATCCACCGACAGTTCCAGCCCCATACCCCGGCGAATTTCGTAGAGACAGGTGATTTCTTTAAGACGCTCGCGCAGCGCCTCGTCGATCTGTTTCCGCTCAAACCACCTCTCCAAATCGGTCGCGACCGCGTCGATGAGCCGCTGCTCTTCCGGCACCAGGAATGGCGTATCTTCCGGATAGAACACACGCAACTGGCCGCAGAGCTCGTTGTTGGCGTTAATCTTCGAGTGCAGTTCGTGCTTGCGGCCCTCGCCGTAATTGTCAGAAGTGAAGGGCCTGCCATCAAGTTCAATCACGGCGGTAGCGATTTCCGGGAATTGCATGGCCGGTATCAGGTGCTCAAAAATCTGACGGCAGACGTTATCCACTGATAATTCCGGCCCCAAGCCCCGTCGAATCTCGTAGAGACAGGTAATTTCTTTCAGACGCTCACGCAGCGCCTGGCCTGCATTTGCATGTTCGTCCATAGGGGGATGGACCGCATCCGCATGTCTTTTATCCTGGCTGGTCATTAACGGCTTTCATCATTCGATCAATTCAATCTCCGGTTTCGCCCGTCTCATGAAATGTACTTGAATATTTCAGCCTATTTTATATCAGCCATACGCTTCTAGTGGGTTCATTGCTATACCGCGAGGGGAATCGCCTGGACGTCCATACGCGAGGATGACATCTTGCATGATGACGTCAGCCTCCCTCAAGTCGCGTGATGCAAAAAGCTTTCCCCCGCTCGCCGATATTATATGCACCGTGCCCCTACCCGGCTCCAGTATGTACTGTTGCTGGTACTCAGCCATGAAATCACGCAATATGCGACAAAATCGGTATCATGCTGGAGCGGACCATGTCTCCGCATTCGGTCAACTTGCACCCGTAACTGCACAACCATAACCGCAACCTGAATGCTCTACATATTCAGAAAAATAGCTCACTGGTTGGCGTTACTTGTTAAAGGGACATAATGTGTAAGGGCGGCAATAAGCGTAGCGTATTGCGCTGCACGAGTGATCAGGATATAAAAATGGAAAAAGATTATTGGCAGGAACGCTGGAAGCAGGAAGAAACCGGCTTTCACCAAAACGAGGTTAATCCGTATTTGCGCCAATACTGGCAGGAGTTACATCTTGCCGCCGACAGCGAAGTGTTCGTGCCGCTGTGCGGCAAAAGCCGGGATATGTTATGGCTGAGTGAACACGGATATGCGGTGCTAGGTGTGGAAACCAGTGCGGTCGCAGTGCAAGCATTCTTCAAGGAGAACGGCTACATCCCGAACCACGCCAGCAGCGAAAAATTCGACCGCTATGATGCGAACAGCATCCGAATCCTGTGTGGGGATTTTTTTGAATTGAGCAAACACGACCTGGCGAAAACGCGCGCGGTGTACGATCGCGCATCGCTAATCGCGCTGCCGCCTGAAATGCGCGAACGTTATGCTGATCACCTGTTGAGCATCCTGCCGCCTGCAACGCAAATCCTGCTGATCACTCTGGATTATCCCCAACTGGAAATGGCGGGCCCGCCGTTTGCGGTTTCTGCGAACGAAGTCGAAACGCTCTACCACGAGCAATTCACGATACGCCAACTGTCGCAAATGGACGTGCTCGCGCAAGAACCATGCTTTCAGGAACGTGGCTTGAGTCGGTTACAGGAAAGTGTCTTCCTTCTGGCACCGCATAAATAGCGAAACTGGGCAGCTATTTCAAAAATCGAGTATCTTCCCTAATCGACTACATAATTCGGGCAGCATTTTCCCCGAGCGGAATGCTGGAATGACTACCAATACGAATGGAGAGTCAAAATCTTGCACAAGCAATTTCAATTTGAATTTCTTGCCGCGCGAATCTCGTCAGCCAGTTGCAGCACGCTCATGGCGTAATTCACGCTGCGGTTATAACGAGTGATGACGTAGAAATTATTGAAACCCAGCCAATGTTCGTTTCCGGTTTCATTTTCCAGTTCGATCAGCGTAGCCTGGCGGCCACCCGGTAGGGCGACTTGCGGCGCAATACCCAATTTTCTCATTCTTTCCACGGTATATGCTGGTCTTTCCCCTGTGTATATTGCCTCCCGGTAGTTTTCGCCGTTGACGAGGGCGGACGCGACTATCGCTTGCTCTGTTTCCCAGCCGTAGCCCTTCAGATAATTGGCGACGCTGCCAATCGCATCCACCGTGCTGCCCGACAAATCGACCTTGCCATCATTATCGAAATCCACGGCATATCGCCGATAGCTGCTGGGCATGAATTGCGGGACGCCGATAGCCCCTGCATACGAACCTTTGATGCTCAGCAGGTCTGAACGCTGTTCCCGCCCCAGCAGCAAGTAATGTTCCAGTTCGTCGCGAAAGAAAGCAGCACGCTTCGGATAATCGAACGCCAGCGTGGTCAACGCGTCCAGCACGCGATGCTTACCGGTTTGTACGCCATAGTTTGTTTCGACACCGATTATGGCAATAATGATTTCTTCAGGAACGCCAAACTCTTTGCGCGCCCGCTCCAAGGTCGACGCATGGCTGTTCCAGAAGACAACGCCATCGGTGACACGCTGGGGGGTAACAAGCATTGGACGGAATTCATACCATGGCTTGGAGGTAGCGGGGCGCGAAATCGCATTGACGATGGCCGGCTGAAACTGGGCCATGCGGAAAATACTTTCGAGTTCAGCCTGGGTGAATCCATGCCGTTCCACCATCTGGCCGATGAAAGTTTCGAGTTCCGGTCGCAATGGTGCTGCTGCCGCGGTTGCGCCAGTCGTACCCGCCGCACATCCAGCGAGCGTCAGAAATCCGAAGGCATAGAATAGCAGTCGCATGAATTCTCCCTAGTTTGCAAGTACAGAAAGCTGTTTATCTTTTTCACTATTGATCATTATTGATCGGCTTCATTCTCTTCAGCAAACTCATCGCTTTTCGGAAAACGCTGAATCAGCTCTCTTCTTCACGGGTGCGCGACGGCGCTTTCAGGATGGCCTGCCAGAAAGGCACTTTACCGCGTATCGCCCCACTCCCGCCATCCCTTCAGTATTGGGAAATAAAGCCCTCGCTTCACCGGCTGGCCATCGAGCGAGCGCATAAGCACCGCATAACGGTCGAGTTGGGCGCGATAGCGCTCCTGCTCGCTGTCGAGAAAGCCTTCCAGGTCCGAGCCTTCGTGACTACTGGTCTTGTAGTCCACCACCCATCGCTGGCCGCTCTCATCGCGAAAGGTACGATCGATAACGAGATCGATATACTCGCCTTCGGCTATCGTTGTCATGCGCAATTCGTTGCGAGCATCCCGCTGTGGGCCGAGCAGCCACTGTCCCCGCCGGTCACTTACCGCATGGGTAAGAGCGGTTATTACCCGTTTGACAGCCGCATCGGTATCGCCCTCATTACCGCTCATGCCGTGGGCAGCGAATTGACGCTTGAAAACATCCCGCAACTCGAGAATCTTCGCCGAGCCCCAGTTCTCCAACCCGTCCTCGGCGATACGCTGTAACCAGCGGTGTACGATGTTGCCGATAATGCGCGCCGTTTCCCCCGCCCATGAATACTCGATCTCGCCCTGAATCGTCGATACCTGCTGCTGAGCCCTCCACTGTATCGAGGGCGGCGCGGCCGGCAGTGTCCAACCCGAGACAAGACGCCGGAGAGACTGATCGATCGCGTATTCACCTACCGCGCGCGGCTCTTTATCATCAGCGGCAAATAACGCGCCTGAAGACATCGCTTGTGCCGCAGCTTCTGCATAAATAGGCTCTACCATCGGCCAGATTTTACTCAGCAGCGTTTTTCCCGCAGGCGACTTCAGTTCAAAAGGGCCGCCCCCTTCGCGAACACCCGCGCTGCCCAGCAGATGCAGGCGCTGTTTGGCACGTGTTGCAGCCACGTAGAGCAAGCGCCCATCCTCCAGGCGTTCTTTTTCACCGTCGAGTTTCTCCAGCCATGAGTAAATGCGGTCAGCCTCCCCACCCGTTTCCTGAATCGGCGCGAGCAATAAGTCGTTACCTTCGCTTGGCTCTTCCGTAGCAAGCGCAGGCCGTAAATACTCCATCCACATGAATAGCTTCTTATCGTTGCCGCGCGATGACCGGCCAAGACCGGGTACGATGACATGATCGAATTCCAGGCCCTTGGCCTTGTGGATCGTCATGATTTGCAGGGTATCGTCCGCTTTTACGTCAGGCAGTGCGAAAAGCCTGACAAGCCCTTCCTCCAAGGCAACGACGGTGAGAACGCTGCTTTCGTTTTCGTTTGCTTCGAGGTAATCAAGATAGGCAGCGGCATCTTCGAAATCTGTCGCATCTTCAATACAGGCGGGGCCTCCCAGCGCAAGCCATGCTGCCTCAACAGTGTCACGCAGCGATTGGCGGCAACGGTGAGCCATGCATTCCACCAATACTTTCCGCACGCGTAGAAGCCGGACATAACCATCGGCGGAAACCGATGCCATGCAAACGTCATCATTGATCAATTCCCACACTGTACGATCAGGTGGCTTTGCCGCGCTATCTCTCCCGTCTGCTTGGGTGTCGCTAACGACCGCATCAGTAATATCGCCAATACTGGGTTGGGAATGCACC
The DNA here is from genome assembly GCF_900103145.1 of Nitrosospira sp. Nsp18. NCBI lineage: Bacteria > Pseudomonadati > Pseudomonadota > Betaproteobacteria > Nitrosomonadales > Nitrosomonadaceae > Nitrosospira > Nitrosospira sp. Nsp18. Next base: position 68,599 of record NZ_FMWY01000009.1, read on the forward strand.
GATACAAGTGCGTGCATGTCCGCGAGCGTGAGGCCGCACCATGGCGCGCGCAGCAAAGCGAGCCAAGCCATTCTATCGCCAGGATGCGCCAGTGCGCGGGTCAACGCCAGCAAATCCTGAACGATGGGTCTGCGCGCCAGTCCTTCAATTTCTATCGCGCGAAAGCGAATGCCGGCTTCCTTCAGCCGAGGTATGATTTCACCGAGATGGCTACGGTTGCGCACCAGAATTGCCGTGGTGGAGCCGGGATCATCGCGTTGTGCTTGCGCGACGATCTCCACCACTTTTACCGCCTCGGCTGCGTGGTCATCATTGAAAAACGGATGAACGCTGACCCCTGTGCCTTCCAGCACGCTGCGCGTTGCGATGGAGTGTGCATAAGATACCGCTCCAAGGGCGATATCCTCCCGCTCCGGCATTACCTGCGAGAACGTGGCATTGACCCAATCGACGATGCCTCGCTGTGATCGGAAATTAGCGGAAAGAGCGCTCGGCTGCAATGCGACATTACCTATTCCCTCTGCGCGGGCGCGGAGGAATAACCCAACCTCAGCCTCGCGGAATCGATAGATGGACTGCATGGGGTCGCCGACCGCCAGGACACTGCGGCCATCCCCCGGCTCCCATCCGGCGGTCAATTTCACGACCAGATCATACTGGCTGATCGATGTATCCTGGAACTCATCTATCAATAAGTGCTGAATACGGTAATCGAGCGCGAGTGCAAGATCGGTAGGCATCTCGGGTTCGCCGAGCGCTCGCAGGGCGCCCTGCGCGACCTCGGTAAAGTCCACCTTGTTATGGGCTTGAAACACAAGCCTGAGCTGCGCCACTGCGCGCGGAAGCAGTCGCATTATCGAGCTAAGCACTTGCCATTGCCGTTCGGTGTAAGCAGGGGGCGGAAGCTTTTCACGAATGTCATATAACGCCAGGCAAAGCGCGCTGTCATCTTGCTCAGCCAGATGCGTAACCAATGCCCGCACCCTGTCCTTCCATGAGTCCGCCATGGCTTTTCTGGCCTTGGGCTCCGGGGGAAAACCCTCTGTTATGGTGTGTCGCTTGCGCCATGCGCCTTCTTTTACGAGCAACAGTTCGGCAATGGCATGCCAGCAGGGAACATCTCCCTCGTCATCGCCAGGAAACGTGCTGAGTTCGCAAAGCTGTGCATAGTCGACGACGGACGAACCCTTGCCGCTGTTCGCCAGATTGCGTGAGGAGTAGCGCATCAGCTCAACCAGTTCGTCCCGGCTCGAGGCAGGAAATAGTGAACACAAGCGCCGGAGCGCATCACGGCGCGCGTTCTTCAACGCCCCTTCCAGTTCATCGCGGTCCTTGCCGTGAATATGCCGCAGCCAGTGATCGCGTCGCGCCAGCATTCCGATGAGCAATATAGCAACGCGTGCCGCATCATTGTCGAGATGCTCCAGCAAATGCTCGACATCCTGCGCCACGACATCGTTCCCCTCGACAAGACCAATGGTGGCACGCGCTGCATCGGCATATAAATCAGACGCGTCCTCGATAGTTTCTGGCTGAGAGCCGAACTCCGACAGCACAGGCATCTGCCGCGTCAGCGATGCGCACAGTGAATCGAATGTCTGGACACGCAATCGGGCCGGACTATCGAGAATATGCCAGCCAGCCCGTTCGTCCCGCTGCAAGACAGCGACAGCCAGCTCCCGTGTCAGCCTTTCGTACTCCGTTTGAAGCATTTCAGACGGATAAGATGACGTATCGCGGGCCTGCACAAGCGCCGCCATCAATCGTTCACGCATCTCTGCAGCCGCTTTTCGCGTGAATGTAATCGCAACGATTTCTTCCGGCTCATCCACAAGCGTCAACAGCTTGAGATACCGCTGTATCAGAAGCCCGGTTTTGCCTGATCCGGCAGGCGCCTGAACAATAAAGGAATGGGCCGGATCAAGTGCACGACGCCGCTCGGCAAAGTCCGGGGCCGGACCGGACGCCAAGTGCGGCGCGAGTTCCGTATGGAACAAAGGCGATGTGCTGCTCATCCCTCCTCTTCCTGCTCGGTAAACTCCTTCCCTGCCCGCTCATAAATACGGCAAACGGATCGCACGTCACAGTAGCGGCAAGTGTGCGGATAGGTCTTGGGATCGATTTTGGCATTTCCGCCGATGAAATCGGCCGCGATACGGGCTAGATCGGCATGCCAGGCCGCAACCAGGTCTTCCCACGATTCATGCTGATCCGCCAAGCGTGACTCGCCCAGCGCTTTTCCACCCGGCAGCAGGTCGCCATCACGCGCAAGTGCAGTGAACCGCATCTCTCCCGCTTTAACCTGCGCAAATGCAACCGCAACCGCGGCTGGTTCGGCAGTAATGAGATACAAGGGCAGTTGCGGTTCTTCCGGACGCTCGCCAAGCATGGCGCTCACCGATGGCGCCCGCGTTTTGTAATCGATGACAATGCGGCGTCCGTCGCTGAGCTCGTCTACACGATCGAGACGCGTCGTCAGTTCAAGCCCGCCGATTTCGATGCTGCGTTTGTCTTCGATAGCAATGACCGCAAAGTCATTCCGCTTCTTGTCTTCATTAAGCCACTCGTGGGCCAATCGCACCAGGCGCCGCTGCTCGATCACCGCAAAACGACCCGAAAGCGTAGTCGGACGGTCGCGATGGATATGTGCGGTCGCGTCTTTCGCGGCCTGCATGAGCATCGCTCCAAGATCGTCATCACTCATGGCGTCAAGCGCATTTTTGGTTTTGAGCTGACCCCAGACCTGCGCGAGTACATGATGCACCAGTATGCCGCGCTGCATTGCATCCAGCCCAATGCCCGGCGCTTTTGTTCCGGACGCACCCAGTCGATGGATAGCGAAAGCCCGGAATGCGCAGGCCGCCTGATCTTTTATCACCGCCATGCCGCCATTGGCCATACCGCTAGCGCCGTTGCCTGCATCTATTGCCGGTGCTTCGTCATTTTTTATGCGTTCAAGCCGTCCGGCGCGATGGATCAGATCGCGGTGATTTGCATAATCGGGTAGTTCAAGCTCGCAAACGGCAATATCCGCTATCAGCGGGCTGGGTGCGAGCGCCCGCCCATCGCGGCCGTCCCCATGCCGTGGGTGACTCAGGATAACTTCGTTCGCCGCCGAGAACCAGGCTTTGGTAAGCCGGGACGCAAGCGCCAGGGAAGCGCCGGCCGAACCCTGCGGCAATGCGGCGGCTTGCTGAAGTTCAATCGGCAGAAAAGGATTGGGACGCGGCTGTGGCGGCCACGCTTCATCAGATAAGCCCATTACCCAAAGATGATCGAACGTCATGCCGGCAGCTTCGAGAACGCCAAGTATCTGGATAGGAACATCCGGGGTCTCAGGCTGAAACAACACCTCGGCAGCCATATGGCGCAGACGCGATAGTGCTTTGCCGTAGCTAGAGTGCGGCATAACGCCGTCGAGGGCAGCGAAGTCGGCGAGAACCTCATGCCATTTTTTCAATATCTGATATTCCGCCGAATCCAGAGCACGTTCGCCCGGAAAACCCATGATCCTCAGCACCTCGGAAATGACCCTGGCCAACGCTGAGGGCGCTTGCGAACCGCGTAGCTTTACTTTGCGGAACTCGGCATAGGCGATTAGAACCCTCGCTAGAACCGGGCAGCTTTTACCGTCATGTTCGCGCTCGATAAGAGCAAGCAGCCGTTCAAGTGTAATTGTGGGCTCGGTACGATTGCGCAGTTGAGCATCAAGCCTTGCGCGCTGTGCCATTTCAGTTTCGCCGCCGCTGAGAAAAGGCGATCGGAGCAAGAGGCTTGTGCGCTCGAATCCGATTTCTCCCTTGCCGAGTTCGAGTATCAGGAAGGCGGCGTTTATCAAAGGATACGAAGCCAGAGTCTTACCAAGCGATGCATTAAACGGCAATACGCGCTTGGCTGCACCCGGTAGTGATCGCTGGATATCGGGCTCCATCATCGAACTGAAGATGCGCAGGATGGTGCTTCGGTGCTCTGAAAAGGCCGGAACGACGACGCCAACGCGAGCCGAGCCATTTGCTTCGATTCGTGCCCGCGCCCAAGCAGCCGCGTGATAAATCTCCTCACCGGCGTCGTCATATTGCACGCGTCGCGAACCGGGATTTTGCGATGACCGTTGTGGCTGCGGTTGCGCCAGCATTACTTCACAACCTGCATCCTCAAGCTTGACCAACAAAGATGCCTGCTGCGGGGTAATGATATCGAAACCATAGCAGATCAAGCGCCTCGGTTTTTTGATTTCAGGCCGCAGGCACAGCTCGGCTACGAGGTTGCAAAGCCGTGCACGATCGGTCTGCCGTGCGCGGTGGGTTGTTTCCTCATAGTATCGCGACCAATCCCGAAACGCCTTGCCATCTTCATTCAGCGGGAAATTCGCGAGCTGCGGGGTGAGGCGCCATGCATGGGCGAGTTGCCATGCCTCGCGAGCTAGCCGTGCAGCCTCCGCGACGGCAAGCAAAACCGTGCCCGTATCCGAACGGGCAATGGCGTCCTCCCATAACACCTGCTCTTGGGCAGGCCTGAGCAACGCGGGCAGGTGAGAGGCTTGCGCGGAGTAAAGCGCATCCTCGTAGAAACGTTCGATGAATGTGGAGATCGGCAGGATATCCGCCGAATCCCAGGCAGAGATGACTTCGGCTGACCGCGTCCGGTCGAACTCGCGTTTCAGTGTAGCTGCGAGCCGCCGGTTAGGCGTAACGACCGTGACACCGTCCATTGAGCCGACGTCACGGCCGGCAAAAAAATCCGTCAGAAGAACTTGGGGGAAATTCAGAATGGAGGACATGCGGTAAAAAGCGACCGCTGCCGGATCAGCGTTCCAGTTTGTCCAGTTTCCCGGTTACCTTTGCCCAGTCGTCGGCATCGGGGGGAGAGTCTTTTTTCTCGATGATGGGCTTCCATGCTTTCGATAACTCGGCGTTGAGCGCCGTGAAATGCTGTTGATCCGTCGGCACGTCATCCTCGGCATAAATTGCATCCACTGGACATTCAGCCACACACAGAGTGCAGTCAATACATTCATCGGGATCAATTACCAGAAAATTAGGCCCCTCGCGAAAGCAATCCACCGGGCACACATCCACACAATCAGTGTATTTGCACTTGATACAGCTTTCTGTTACTACATAGGTCATGACGGATCCTTGCTGGGCTCTTTGAGAATTCGCAATTTTACCAGAAAATTTACGAATGCCGCTATAACTCTACAACCCGGACCAGGCCGCCTGTATGGGTTTAAGGTGAGAATCAAACTGTGATGCCGCCGTTGAAAGCGGAGTATGCCAGACTATGTATAACCGCACCTATAGGATGAGTTGCCGCCAGGCCGCTTTTCTTTTTGCACGTTTGTACGTTTGTACTTGAGCATTTGTATAATTCCGACCGGTCCACCGCGGTTACAGAAAATGTCCCGTCACGACATTTGTCGTGCATTGATTGCCAGCGAGACAACTAACGCTCCAACTGTTACCGGCCATTGCAATTTCAAAGTCACAGCCTGCATGATTTTTTCGAATCCCTCTTCCGACTGTGATACCGAATAATAAGGCTGCGCGTGTAAATCGGCTGGAACAGATGCTTTCAGTTCGACGCTTCCTCCCAGCACATCATCATCCAGCGTTATATCGGTCATAGAAGACAGCTCGAGTAGTTGACCGAAACCACCCGGAATTTGTCCCCGATAAATATAGCGCCCCCCCCAGCCATCGCAACTTGGCATTGCAAGGTTGATCTCGGTACAAAATATGCCCTCCGCTTCAGCGGCGAACAAATATGACACCTGCAACCAGTTGCCCGCAAGGGTGATACTTTTTTTTACGTATTGCGAATACACCTCCGTCTGGCAGACTGAATCATCACCATTGGATGGTTCATGCCGATAGGTTATAAAATCATCATTCAAGCGATCCACAAACAACCCCCGAGCATGATCGTCAGCCACCATATCCCCGGCAGTTATCTTATCCTTGAAGCTGAGCCGTTCATGCGCCGAGGCAATTCCGGCATTGCTGTGCTCATGCGGGTTATCCTCGCGTTGATGGATTTTGCGATAATAATGCTCGCCCTGGCGCCGCAACGTATCGCCAAAATTATGCGTCAGCAGATAGGAATCCAGTTCGCAGATAACGCCTCCGTCATCCATCTTCAATACCGCCTGGATTTTACCGGTCTGCAAATACATTTCCTCGGTCCCGTCGAGATCAGTATCTTCCAAAAATCTTGCCGGGCGGGGGGCGCAGGCGTCGAGCATCGCTTCCAGCTCGACGATGGCTTTAAATACCGCGCGCCTGAGATGAGGGAGATACAAGCCTCCGAATAAGCCATGCCAATATGCATCGTTGGCCTGAGACTCATACAGCTTATGCTTCATGGCGACGCTACGTTGCCGCTCCGGCAGCGAGGCAAGCCGCCTGGAAAGGCCCAGCATGCGCTTGTGCATCCAGTTGGATTCCGGATAGCGCGAAAAAAAATTTTTCCAGATGCCACCGCGCAGGAACGCCTTGTTGCCGTCATACCAGCCCGCCGCCTTGGCCTGCTGCACAAGGTCGGCATAAACATTGGCAGGCCCTGCAGGAAGTGTCCACTCGTTCATTTCTATATATGAAGTGGTTGGGAGATACACTACACCCCGGGTTTTCTCGACGGCATGATAGTCCCGATAGTGCTGGGTGCGAATTATGGGCGACGCCAGCACTCCTTGAATGAAGTTATCAAGCCAGCCTTTTTCATATACCCACTGATAAGTTTCTGGCCAGATACCGAATTTTTCGATATCGTCAAAATAGACGGCGGCATTGCCATGCCCGGCTGTACTGTTTTCAGCCAGAGACTCTATGTACGCTACCGCTTCATCCGCCGGAGAAAACGGCAGCCGGTAACGCAACGCTTCGGAGATGGGAAACAGATCGAGTTTGCGCTCGTCCTCTTCGGTAGTGAAATAACCATCCAGTTCCGCCGCTGTTTTGCCAGCACAAAGAAAATGATAATCGTCCACGATCACGTAGCGGATATCACAATCTGCTAACGCGGGAACTACCGTTGCTTCCCACACGCGCTCGGTCAGCCATGCACCTTGCGGGCGTTGCCCCAGCTTCATCTCCAGCTTATCGGAAAATGTCTGGATCTGCCCGATGCGATCGCGGTTGGGAATCACGGCCAGGACCGGCTCTGTATCGCCTGCGCCGAATAGCTCGACCTGACCGCGCATCACCATCTCCCGAAGCAGCGCCATGTCTTCGGGATAGTGATCAAACAGATAATTCAGCAGCCAGCCGGAAATATGCACCGCGAAACAAAAGCTGGGATAGCGGTGAAGGACTTGCAGAAAAGGCCGGTAACAGCGCAGGTGGGCGTCAGCCAGCACTTCTGGAAAATTGCCGACCGGCTGGTGAGCATGAACGCCGAAAAGCAGGGAGACGGGTCGGGACATCGAGTTCTCCTCGAGAGAAAGCTCAGCCACTCACTTGTGCCGCTACGCGCGGCCCAGGCTGGCGCTGGTCAGGTGAAATGCATCAGGTTGCATCATGTGGCCTGGAAAACCAACTCGACTTTTCCTGGTCGAAATGCCGCTCTCGGGCTTGCGCCGGCAATAATGCGCTACCGGTTCCCTTCAAGAGGCGCGCCGCATTGCGCCCGACTCTTGAGCCACAACGCCGCCGCCGTGGCTGATAGGCTGATGTACGGATACGGGTACCGGCAATTTCAGTAAGGAATAAAGATTAGCCAGATTGTCGCGGAATAATTGGTCAAAGCTCGATACTACGTTCGGCGGATTGTAATCACCTAGCCACCAGAACCAGTCGGAGCTTTCGCAGGAAGCGAGTTGCCGTTCGGCTTTAGCTCTTTCCTCCTCGGTCAAGCGTCTGCTTTGCATCACTAGGTCATAGCTATGCTTGGCCGCGCAGAGTAAATCCCAGGCACAGTTTTTGTCCTGATCGCCGATCCATGTAGAAAATGTTCCGTATACCCAGCTCCCTGCCGTCAATATCGGCAAGCGGACGACGTCGGCCTGCTTTATGCTTCCCAGATAATCCTTATAAGTGGTCACCTCGATTGCGGGGTGGTTTTCAAGAATTCCGTAGAGATCATTGAGGAAGTAATAGCCGTTGTAAGGATAGTATTCCCACGCATTCTCGCCATCGAGAATAATGCTTACCACTGGACTTTCTCCCGATAGTGCATTGCGGCCGATATCTTCGAGAGAGTGCACCAAATGCTCGGCGGCATCTCGTCCAAACCACTTGGAGTACTCAAAGCCAATCATGTCGGATAGTTTTTCGTCTCGAAAGAAGCATGTGACGCTATTGGCCTTACCCTCCAGATGGTAGGGCTTGTAGAGATAGCGGCCTCGCTCCGGCAAGGGTCTGCCCCCATACGACTTGCGCAGGCTATTCGCCAACACATTTTCGCCGCTGGCGCTCCATTGACAATCGTGGTCCGCCAGAATCTCGAGCATTGCAGTTGATATCGCGCCTTCCGCAGGCCATACGCCGCCGGGCCTTATTCCGAAGCGACTCGCATGACTCTCGATAGCTGACGTCAACTGAAACGCGACACGGTTTTTCCCTCCAGGATAAGTACTTTCGACCGGCAGTCGCACCTCGGGCATGCTATCGCGCGCGGAAGAAAAGTCTATCAATAGCGGGGCGAGGGGATGGTAATGCGGCGTGGTGGATAATTCGATCTGGCCTGACTCAGCCAACTTGCGATAGCGAGGAATCAATCCCTGTATCAACTCTCCGATCACATTAAGCAAGTCTATCCGGTCGGCATGGGTGAAGCCTCTGTCCTGCGTCATCAATCGCACTACTGCCTCATTGGTCCTGCGCACGCTTTCGCCTGTCCACGCCAGGTGATACCACACGATCAGATCCGCCAGATACTGCCCCGAAAGATAGGACAGTTCAGCCTCTCCGCGTGCCCGCAACGTTTCGTGCATATCATGCAGCCGCTTGTACGTTGGGTAGGGTTGCATCATGGTGACATGATTGCTGCGAAAACAACTGTCAAACGCCCGTATGCGATCTCGCGCAGAAACCTGTTCCAGGTCGGGCGTCGCCAGCAAACGCAAGAGCGGGTCCCGAAACTGACCCGACGCGAACTGTGCCGCATAATCCTCAAGCTGATCCAGTAGTACCGGCACAAAATTAACCACCGCCTTCATGGACGGATGTGCTTCAAGGTGGGCCACCATGTCGCTGTAGTCCTTGATGGCGTGCAGATACACCCATGGCAACGTAAATTCGCCAGTTTCGTAATTGCGGTAATCCGGCTGGTGCATATGCCACAGCAAGACTAAATGTATTGGTTGCATTTCTATCTGACCTGATGGAAGGAGTCGTCTGGACAAGCCCTGCGGTCGGGGCGGAACCTGCTTGATCGGCATAAATTATTTGCCTTATGCCCTCGCTGTCTTATTTCAACTTGTTTATCACCTGACATAATGTATTTTTTGCCCCAGCATTTCCGGAGTAATAAGCGTAATGCCATTTTCGGTGACATAAAAGCGCTCGCGGTCCTCCTCCGGGTCAAAACCAGCCATCAACCCAGGAGGAATTATACAATTCTTGTCCACAACGACGCGTCTCAGGCGCACGTTCCGGCCGATGTCCACGTTGGGCAATATTACTGAATCCTCGATACTGCTGTAGCTGCGTACCTGTACATTTGAAAATAATAGCGAGCGGCGCACGGTTGACCCACTGATAATGCACCCCCCAGAAACCATTGTATCCAGCGCTTGTCCACGCCGGTCATCGTCGTCGAAAATAAACTTGGCGGGGGGCAGTTGTTCCTGGTGAGTCCAGATTGGCCAATCCTTGTCATATAGATTGAGGTCCGGCGTAATACGGGTTAGATCAAGGTTCGCCTCCCAATAGGCATCAATGGTGCCAACGTCACGCCAATACGGCACACCCGACGCCATATTGACACAACTGTGGACAAAGCGGTGGGCAAATACCCTTCCGCGAGGCACCAGGCGCGGAATCATGTCCTTGCCGAAATCATGGGACGAATGCTCGTCATCATGGTCATGAATCAGCTGTTCGAAAAGAAATGACGCATTGAACACGTAGATACCCATGCTCGCAAGCGCGTGCCCAGGCTGGCCGGGAATGGCTGTGGGAACTGCAGGCTTTTCTTCGAAACCGTTGACGCGCCATTCGTCATCGACGCTCATTATCCCAAGCCCACCTGCCGTCTCCAAGGGTACGTCGTGACAGGCTATCGTCATCTCGGCGGACCTTTCGACATGATCGGCAAGCAGCTTGCCATAGTCCATTTTGTAAACGTGATCACCGCCCAGGATCAGCACGTAATCCGGATTATGAACTCGAAGTATATCGATATTTTGATACACCGCATCGGCGGTTCCCTGGTACCAGGTTTCTTCGATGCGCTGTTGAGCTGGCAATAACTCGACAAATTCATCGAATCGCCCATCAAGAAATCCCCAGCCGTGCTGAATATGGCTGATCAGGCTCTGCGCTTTATACTGTGTTGCAATTCCGATACGCCGGATGCCGGAATTCACACAATTGGAGAGAGGAAAATCAATAATACGGAATTTGCCGCCGAATGGCATGGCCGGCTTTGCACGCCAGTCTGTAAGCTGTCGCAAACGGCTGCCGCGCCCGCCCGCCAGTATCATCGCTACCGAATTACGCGTAATCTGGCTGATATAACGCAAGCCCGCTTCTCCTTTTGTTTAGAGAACCTCGCCTCTGAAGAAGTTCCCAGTACGTCGCTCATCGATGGCAGAACCGCACTATTCAAACTGATCAGGCGTGCACGACGAAAGCTCGCACTTACTATTCGTAAAGAGCAACGCCAGGAAGCGTAACGCAGTGAACGTCCGCTGGAACCCGGAGTGAAAGGGCGCTCCCTGCAAGCTGCCTGCTGTGCCAGGCTCCAAGCCGAAAGGAGGCGCCCCCAAAGCATCGTAATAAGCCACCGTCGGGTTCGGCAGTGCCGGGATGCCGCGCGGGAGTCTGTTCCGGTCCTTACCCCACGCATCTCCCGCAACAGGCGTATGCGCGGGCTCCTACGTCTCAGGAAATCCCTTCTCCTGGAGTCCGTAAAACTGCCTCGCATACACTCAGGCTTATCCGGAAACTCCCTGGGGTTGAACTTCTTCCCAGGTTCCATCGAGCTTGATATAGAACAGTTTTGGCTCGAATCCAAGCGAACGGGCAGTATCCGCCGCCTTGTAAAGGTCCTCCTTTACCGCACCGGCGCCACAGTCCTCGTGAACGGAGAGCACAGCCACGTGGCTATCATGCAGCCTCTTCGAAAGCCCCAGATGAGTTTCAAGCTGTTCTTTATTTGCCGCGCCCCCGGCGCATATCACTCGATCAAACGTTCCCTCTTTAACATTCAGGTGCTCAAGTAATTTTTCAATTGTGCCCTGAATCCGAAAGTCCATACATCCAAACACAGCGTGAGAACATGTATGCATTTGTTTTTCCTTATTTTATTTATCCCCAAGATACTGGAGCGAAGCAATGAAGGGATAGAGATTGTGCCCCTCTCCATATTCCCCGTCAAGTAATCCGTTCAGTTCGTAAAGAACGAATAAACTGTGCGAGTCTGTCGCAAACGTCTGTCTGGTTTCACGCTATCCCGAAGGGGAAGAGCATGAGGAGGGGAGCATGAAGCGGACAAGAAGGTTACAAGAGGTTCAGGAAATTACCCACGTTGAATTTCAATTCATGGCCATGTTCCGCCTTATCCTTCAAGCTATAATCGACGTATGCAATCCGATCTGAAACATCACGGCGTAACGGTCAAAGTCGACCCATCCCTGGAAGCGCTGTTGGCAGCTCGACTTCATAATCCTTTCAGTTATCTCGGTGCTCGCATTGAGCATGGCCATAGCTTGATTCGGGTATTTTATCCGTATGCGATAAATGTATGGATCAATATAGAAGGTAGCTTCGAGGGGATGAAGCGGGCACATCCTGCCGGAGTTTTTGAATGGCGCGGCGTCGCGTTACCGTTCATGCCATATCTGTTGCGCGTCGAAGACGGTAGCGCATGGCCGGAAGCATGCTTGTACGAAACTTATGACGCCTATGCCTTCCAGCCGCAAATTTCCGATTATGACGTCTATTTGTTCAATGAAGGCCGATTACGGCAAGCTTATCGAACCCTGGGTTCGCATATCGCGGAACGAGGGGGTATAGCCGGCGTACTTTTTTCGGTATGGGCGCCTAATGCCGAGCGGGTAAGTGTTGTAGGCGGCTTTAACCGATGGGACGGCCGAGTGCATCCGATGGCGGTTCATGACTTCAGTGGCGTTTGGGAACTCTTTATTCCCGGCCTCTCCCCGGATTCACTCTACAAATATGAAATACGCAACCGCGACAGTGGTGCAATCCTTCTTAAAACCGACCCCTATGCCAGACACTATGAATTGCGGCCCAACAATGCAGCGCGCACGCCCGTGGTTGGCAAATCAGCATGGGACGACGCTGAATGGATGCTAAACCGTGCAACGTGGAATTGGTTGCAGGCGCCGCTGAACATTTACGAAATTCATGCCGGGTCCTGGAAGCGGCATCCTGATGGAGGTTTTTACTCTTATCGTGAACTCGCCCGGCATTTGATTCCTTATGTGCGTGAAATGGGCTACACCCATGTTGAGTTGATGCCAATTTCAGAGCATCCACTTGACGAATCCTGGGGTTATCAGACGACCGGCTATTTCGCACCTACCAGTCGTTTTGGTTCACCTGACGACCTGAAATATTTCGTTAATGCCTGTCATCTGGAGGGTATCGGCGTAATTCTAGACTGGGTGCCGGCGCACTTTCCTCAAGATGCATTTGCGTTGTCGCGATTTGATGGCAGCGCACTGTATGAACACGAGGATCCTCGTATTGGCCTGCACCAGGACTGGGGAACACATATCTTCAATTTTGGGCGCAACGAAGTCAAATCATTTCTGTTATCCAGCGCCCATTTCTGGTTATCGGAATTTCATCTTGATGGCCTGCGCGTGGATGCCGTTGCGTCCATGCTCTATCTGGACTATTCACGCAAGCCGGGTGAATGGTTACCCAACAAATATGGAGGCAGGGAAAATCTGGAAGCTATCGATTTCCTGCGTGAACTGAATATAATGGTGCATGAGGAATTCCCCGGTGCATTGACGCTGGCGGAAGAATCCACTTCATGGCCAGCAGTATCTCGCCCTGCCTATACTGGCGGTTTGGGATTTTCCATGAAATGGAATATGGGCTGGATGAACGATACGCTATCCTACATCCGTAATAATCCGGTTTATCGGCGTTTCTACCAAGACCAGCTTACTTTTGGCCAGTTGTATGCGTACACGGAAAATTTCGTCCTGCCGCTTTCGCATGACGAAGTAGTGCATGGCAAGGGATCGCTGCTGGGCAAAATGCCGGGCGACGCGTGGCAGCAATTCGCAAACGTACGCCTGTTATTCACTTATCAGATGACTTATCCCGGTAAAAAGCTCAACTTCATGGGCAATGAATTCGCCCAGGGACGTGAATGGAATTCAGGACGGGAACTGGACTGGGGTCAATTACGCGACGAACAGCACCGCGGCGTCAGGGCTGCATTACGCGACCTCAATCATTTGTATGGCAGTATCGTCGCATTACACCAGCTCGATTTCTTATCTGATGGTTTCGAGTGGGTGGATTGCCATGATGCCGACAACTCTGTCATAAGCTATTTGCGCCGCGCGTGCGATGGCTCATTCGCCCTGATCGTTCTCAATTTTACGCCTGTGCCACGCACACGTTATCGCATCGGTGTACCTGCCAAAGGCAGGTACACCGAATTATTCAACAGCGATTCCTCACACTACGGCGGCAGTAATCTGGGCAACATGGGGTGCATCGATACTACCGGCGAATCATGGATGGGAAGGCCCGACTCGATCGTTATCTGCCTCCCGCCGCTGGCGGGGATTATTCTTTCGCTTGAATAATGCTCCCTTGGCAAGATATGAATGGATGAGATGGGGCTTGCCGCATCGCCCTATCGCGCTTCTAATCGATAATCGCCCGACAACGGCTGATGCGTTCGAGTCGCGAAGACACGTCAAATAAACAAGACTCTACCGATCGTCTTTCTTTCCAGCAAGCCGTAGCAAAACGTACCTGACAATCGAACTCGCCTTGCACAACGGTCGCCAGGAATACTCAGCGCGAGCCTGGGCCAGCTCATTCCTTTTCTGATGAATGGCGGCATCAAGACGACGCCTTGCTCGATCAGCTGGTTTCGGATGGAAATCAGTGAAATCCCGGACTGATCTTCATTTCTCGTTCTTTCCAAGAAATCTTAATGGGTGGACCTCATGTCACGAGCTTTAGCAAATTCCAACTCCGGCATTCTGTTTATCACGCCGGAAATTTATCCCCTGAATAAAACCGGGGGCCTGGGGGATGTCAGCGCGGCGCTACCCCCAGCGTTGCGCCAGTTGAAGATCGACGTACGTTTACTCATCCCAGGCTATCCTCAAGTACTGTCGGGCCTCAAAAACAAACAAAAGATCGCCGAATTCAGGAATCAATTCCCATTTCCGCCGTCGACGCTGCTATCTGCAAAGCTGCCGTTGGGCGCATCCTCATTTCTTCCCACTTTCATCATTGATTGCCCCGTACTGTACAGCCGGGAAGGTGGCCCATACGTGGATAGTGCCGGACACGACTGGCCTGATAATGCTTTGCGTTTCGGACTTCTCTCGAAAATTGGCGCAGTTCTGGCCAGTGATGCCAGCCCGCTTGTCTGGCGTCCACGCGTTGTGCACTGCAACGATTGGCAAAGCGGCCTGGTGCCGGCGTATTTGCATTTCCATAGAGGAAAAAAAGCGGCATCGCTGATGTCGATACACAATCTCGCTTTCCAAGGTGTATTTCCGCCCGATACGGTAGCTCAACTGGGCTTGCCTGCCGAAAGTTTTGATATAAATGGCCTGGAATATTACGACGACATGTCATTTCTCAAGGCTGGGCTCTACTATTCCGACCACATCTCCACCGTGAGTCCGACGTATGCTGAAGAAATTCAGACGGCGCCGCTGGGCTTTGGCATGGAAGGGCTGCTGGCTGCACGGCGCGAGCATATCAGTGGGATCATCAATGGCATCGCTTCAGAATGGAATCCTGCTACTGATCGCTATATTACGCAAAATTATGCGATTACCAATCTTGCAGCCAAAGCCCACAACAAAACTGCATTACAACAATTGATGGGGCTGGCTGCCGAACCCCATATCCCGTTATTCGGCGCCGTCGGGCGGTTTACTTATCAGAAGGGTTACGATCTTTTATTGCAAGTTGCAGCGCGGTTAACCGAAATACCGGCCCAACTGGTGATTCTGGGCAGCGGTGAAACGGCGCTGGAGCAGGAGTTTGCCAGGCTGGCAAACAATTATCCGGGGAAAATGGCCGTCCGTATCGGCTTTGACGAAAAACTTGCCCATTTGATAGAAGCGGGCGCAGACAGCTTCCTGATGCCTTCACGCTTCGAACCGTGTGGCTTGAACCAGATGTACAGTCAGCGCTACGGTACGCCTCCGCTGGTCCACGCGACCGGCGGCTTGCGCGATACCGTAGTCGATTGCACGCCTGCGGCTCTGGCCGACAAAAGCGCCAGTGGTTTCATGTTCCACGACATGACCGCAGACAATTTTCTCAGCGCGATTCGGCGGGTCGCCGTTGCTTATCACGATAAATCAGTGTGGTGCCGCTTGAAAAAAAACGGCATGACAAAAGATTTTAGTTGGCATTCAAGCGCTGCTGCGTACCGGCAAATCTACTTGTCGCTTTTCTCCTGATTTCCCCGCCGAGATAGAGCAATTGCCGGGAAAACCTGGAGCCTTATTCGGCGTTTTGAATCACAGGGAGGATATTTGTTTCAATGACCGGGTGGGGACCGGGTGGGGCCGCGAAGCATGGCGCTGGCGCGCGCCCCCTTGGACTAAATTGAAAAAAGGAAATTACACCCACACCATCATTCCCATTTCAAATGGATGCGTCAGCAATAGTTGATATGGATAAACGCGTATGTAATAGTCCAGCTTTCCGCATAAATCCGGAGTAAGGCTCAGTGAATACAGGTGCTCGCCCGATTCTTCGATGCCGCTAAATTCGAACCTGATATGATTGAACTCACGTAAAGTGACCTTGTTGCGCTGACGGCAAATCAACATTTCCACTATCACGTCCTCAGGCTGTAAACCATTCAGCCTTACCGCGACATCAAACTGCACAGCATCACCAAAACTGATACGCTTGCGTGGCGTATCTAATCGACGAATCGCTACGCCTTCCCATGTTTTCCGTACGAAAGCTTTCCAGGCCGCGATTTTTTTCGCCCCGCTGAAGTCATCGGCGGCGTAAAGTGCCCCTTGCCTGCTGGCCGGCACATAAAACTTCTGGGTGTACTCCCTTACCATGCGCGCGGCCGTGTAGCGCGGCAACAACGATATCATTGAGTCTTTCGCCATTTTCACCCACCCTGGGGAGTAACCCAATTTATCGCGCGTATAGTAGAGCGGCACCACGTGATCCTGCAGCGTTTCATAGAAATCCCTGCTCTCTTCCTTGTCGCGCCGCGCCATATCCATGTTTTCCGGTCCGGGCTTGATCGCCCAGCCATTCTTGCCGTTATAGCCCTCGCCCCACCAACCATCGAGCACGCTCAGGTTGAGTGTTCCATTTATACCTGCTTTCATGCCTGAGGTCCCGCTTGCCTCCAGCGGATATACCGGGTTGTTGAGCCACACATCGACTCCGGCCACCAACCGCCGGGCTAGACGTAAATCGTAATCCTCAACCAGCAAAAGTTGTCCCTCGAATTCTGGTAGCTGGGCAACCTGGTTGATGCGGCGAATCAGGTCCTGCCCCGGGACATCGGCGGGATGCGCCTTACCCGCAAAAATAATCATGACCGGGCGGTCCTGATTGAGCATGATCCTGCGCAACCAGTCGAGGTCATCGAATAGCAGTGTCGCGCGTTTGTACGTGGCGAAACGGCGCGCAAAGCCGAGCGTCAGAATGTTTGGATTTATGGGATCAGTGAATCTCAGCAGGCGGTCGAGATGCGCTTCAGAACCATGATTGCGGGAAATTTGAACCGCGAGACGCGCACGTATGCTATATAACATCTGGGATTTCAGTGTTTGCCGCACACTCCAGAACAGGTGATCGGGAATGGCGCTGATACGCGACCAGTAATCGGTATCACACATATTGTTACGCCATTCATAGCCGAGATAGCGGTCGAATAAATCCGGCCATTCCTGAGCCAGGAAGGTCGGCACATGCACGCCATTGGTGATATGCGCCATCGGATTTTCTTCCGGCTCGATCTGTGGCCATAAATCTCTGCAGATTCGCGCGGAAACGTTGCCGTGTATCTTGCTCACGCCGTTCTGAAAACGCGAGCCATGAATGGCAAGATTTGTCATGTTAAAATCGTGGCTGCCGCGAACGCGGCCCAGCGCCATAAATTCTTCCCGGGTGATTTCAAGATCACGGTAAAACCCTTCGAAATAAGCGTCCATCATGTCATCGCCGAAGTGATCATGTCCTGCCGGTACCGACGTATGGGTTGTGAACACCGTGCTTGCCGCCACTGCCTCCAGCGAGCTCGCAAAATCCAGCCCTTCTTGCACCAGATTACGCATACGTTCCAGCATCATGAACGCAGCATGCCCTTCATTGATATGCCATATCGTGGGCTTGATTCCCACCGCCCTCAAGGCGCGGACACCGCCAATGCCCAGCAGGATTTCCTGCTTGATGCGCAGGTTCCGGTCGCCACCATAGAGTTGATGCGTGATATCGCGGTCTTCTGGAGAATTTTCCGCTAAATTCGTATCAAGCAGATAAAGCGTAACGTGACCGATCTTTGCCTGCCAGACCTTCACGACGACCTTCCGTTGCGGCATTTCCACTTCGATTCGTACTTCGGAACCATTGTCGCCCAACACGGGCGCTACGGGGAGATCTTCAAAATCCGAATCAGTATAGGTAACTCTTTGATTACCCAGATTATCGATGGTCTGGAAGAAATATCCCTGACGGTAGAGCAAACCCACCCCGACGAATGGCAAGCGCAAATCGCTCGCTGCCTTGCAATGGTCGCCCGCCAGGATGCCAAGGCCACCCGAATAAATTGGAAAGCTCTCATGAAAACCGAACTCGAAACAAAAATATGCCACCCGGTCATCAGGGTGCAAGCCTGCCGTTGCGCCGTTTCGCACGGGCTCTGAATGATATGAATCGTAAGCCGAAAGAACGCTGTTGTAATTAGCCAGAAATACCTGGTCCTCCGCGGCTCTCAGCAGCAGCGACTCATCCACGCGCTTGAGAAAGTCTTTGGGGTTGTGTCCCACTGTCGCCCAAAGGCTGGGATCCAGCCGGGAAAATAGCGAGCGCGTGGAGCGGTCCCAACTGTACCAAAGATCATTCGCCAGTTCCTCAAGCCGCAATAGACGAGGGGGTATTTTTGGATTGACAGCAATAGTAAATACAGTGCCGGAGGACATAGGTAATTTGAAAGGGAAAGTGGAGAGTTGCCTCAACCCGAAAGCCGAGAGGGAATCGCGTAGCTGGATTTTAATCAGCGCTATGCTTTGATAAAGTGCTCGCGATAGTATCTCATCTCAGCAATGGAGTCGTAAATATCCGCCAGCGCCTCGTGCTTGCATTGCTTTGTCAAGCCTGCCGAGATTTCCGGCTTCCAGCGTTTTACCAATTCCTTCAGGCTGCTTACGTCCAGATTACGATAATGAAAATACGATTCCAGCTGTGGCATCCACCGCGCCAGAAAACGCCGATCCTGACATATAGAATTGCCGCACATGGGAGAGATTCCCGCGGCAATATGCTCTTGCAGGAACGTAATCATGGACGCCTCTACCTCGGCTTCCTTCAGGCTGGAAGATCTCACCTTGTCCATGAGGCCGGATTTTGCATGCGTAGACTTATTCCAGTTGTCCATGCCGTCAAGCACGGCTTCGGACTGGGATAGGACCAGCACCGGCGCTTCCGCCACCATATTCAGTTGAGAATCAGTTATCACGAGAGCGACCTCGAGGATATGATCATCCTGCGGACTGAGCCCGCTCATTTCCATGTCTATCCAGATGAGGTTATTATTGTCTTGTGCCATAATTTGATCACTTTGCTGAATTTTCAACGTGTAATTGTGTCATATCGGTACTGACCCGTCACCTTTCATTGTGTTGCCGCTGCGCCCACTCATAGACCATGCAAACGTTCACCACCCTCTTTCTTGCCGCTCTGACGCTTACTTTTTTAGCGCGGATATGGCTGGCAACACGTCACATCCATCATGTTCTCGCACATCGAGATCGCGTGCCCGACGATTTCTCTTCCAGGATTACATTGGAGTCGCACCAAAAAGCGGCTGACTATACCTGTGCCAAAACGCGGTTGGGATATATCGGCATAACGCTCGATACGTTGCTTCTGCTGGCACTTACCTTGGGCGGCGGATTAAATGCTTTGGCGGGTTTCTGGTCAAATTGGTTTGGCGACCCGCTGATACACGGCATAGCGCTTATTGTCAGCGCGGTGCTACTGATGAGCGTAGCAGGAATTCCGGTAAGTTATTATCGAACTTTTGTTATCGAACACAAATTTGGCTTTAACAAAATGAGCCCTCGCATGTTTTTTCTCGACCTGATCAAGCGCGCGATGCTGGGAGGACTGCTGGGCATCCCGCTGCTACTCGGTATTTTATGGTTAATGCAGAAAATGGGGCCGAGCTGGTGGTTTTACGCCTGGCTCGCATGGATGGGCTTCAATCTGGTGGTTCTCGCCATCTTCCCGACCTGGATCGCGCCGCTTTTTAATAAGTTCACTCCGCTTGAAGACGCTCCGCTCAAGGCACGTATTGAACAACTGATGCGGCGATGTGGCTTTAAATCCAGCGGGCTTTTCGTAATGGACGGCTCACGCCGCAGCAATCATGGGAATGCTTATTTTACCGGTTTCGGCAAGACCAAGCGGATTGTTTTTTTTGACACATTGCTTTCTCGTCTGGATACACCCGAGATCGAGGCGGTATTAGCGCATGAATTGGGACACTTCAAACGACGCCACGTTATCAAACGTATCGTATGGACGTTCGCCATGAGCCTTGTATTTTTATGGGGACTGGGTTATTTGATGCAACAGGACTGGTTTTACGAGGGATTAGGGGTTTCCGTTTCGCACATGCCTTCCTCCGCTATGGCGGTGCTGCTGTTTTTTTTAGTAATGCCCACGTTCACTTTTCTGTTCCAGCCCGTGGCAAGTCTATACTCGCGCAAGCATGAATTCGAGGCTGACGAGTATGCTGCAGGTAACGCATCGGCCACTGACCTCATACGTGCGCTACTAAAACTCTATCAGGATAACGCTGCCACGCTGACTCCAGACCCCTTGCATTCGGCATTTTATGATTCCCACCCGCCCGCCGCGATGAGAATAGCGCGTCTGCAAAACCTGGCGCATAATTGAACTTCTGGAGTAGGATCAGCTATTTTTTTCACTGACCAGCAGGAGTACCAATGAGCGCCACTGCCAATGATCTCACTAGAAAGCAATGCAAACCCTGCGAGGGCAACATGCCTCCACTTTCTCCCAAGGAAATAATGCTGCTGATGCAACAGCTCGAGGGGTGGGAGTTTTTCGATAAAATAATTAAAAAAAGCTATAACTTCAAGAACTATTATCAGACGATGGCTTTTGTTAATGCCGTTGCCTGGATTTCCCATCGCGAAGATCATCACCCGGACATCATGGTTGGTTACAATAAATGTAAAGTCGAATATACCACCCATGCAATCAACGGATTGTCCGAGAATGACTTCATTTGCGCGGCGAAAATCGATACCCTATTCAACATTTGAGAACACTTCAGCGGGTTCCAACCACGTCGCCGATTACCGGGCAGATAGTCGCCGCATTCGGCAGATCTTTTCTCGTTAAAACCGTAAGCGGAGCAGCACTGTCGTGCGTAATGCGTGGAAAAAAGGGGGGGGTCGCCTGCGGCGATGTGGTGGAGGTTCAGCCGACAGAATCAGGGCAAGGCGTAATTGAAAACATAATGCCTCGTAGCGCGCTATTGTATCGTAGCGATGCTTTCCGCGAAAAACTCATCGCCGCCAATATTACGCAGGTTATTATCGTAGTGGCTGCGGTGCCGAGTTTTAGCGAAGAACTGATTAATCGCTGCATCGCTGCAGCTGAGAACCAGCGTATAAAAGTACTGATCGTACTTAACAAGGCGGACCTGATCCAGCCGACAAGCACTGCTTCCAACATCCTCTCCCTCTATCGGGAACTTGGCTATTCGTTACTGCAACTCAGCGCAAAGACAGATATTGAACCGTTATTACCCCATCTGCACGACCATCTCAGCGTCCTGGTGGGCCAGTCCGGAATGGGCAAATCCACTCTTATCAATGCGCTCATCCCGGCGGCGGAGCGCGCCACCTCCGGTATTTCCGTTGCGCTTGATACTGGGCGACATACCACTACCCATGCCCGACTCTACCACCTCGATGACAATAGCCGGATAATCGATTCTCCTGGCATGCAGGAATTCGGTCTTCATCATATTGACAGGGATGCGTTGGCGTGGGGATTTGTCGAATTTCGCCAATACATGGGACGATGCAGATTCAATAATTGCCGCCACGCGAATGAACCTGGCTGCGCGCTTGCACAGGCTGTTCAGGAAGGCAGGATCAGCGCCCGGCGCTTCGCTTTTTATCAAAAGCTGGCTAAATGACTCACCTATATAACTTCACCCCTTATCGTGAACATGATGGCGCCTAACTGAAGCAACTTCGGTCCAAATGAAAAAGTTAAGCGTTCCGGCAAAACAACGGGAGGTACTTAAATAAGTACCTCCCGCAGAATTAATGTTCCCGAAACGGGAACTGGCTTTTGCCCTTAGACTTCGTTGACTGCCGCCTGACGCGTATCCATATCAACCTCGAATCGCGCTAGAGGCAAATCACCGTACAACAGCGCTTCCCTCTCGGTGCAACGCTCTACATTGGCATCGCCTTGCGCTTCGAATATCCGCAGCCATTCGACATATTCGCTCGGCAGGCCATGCTCGATGGCGCCCAGGACGACCATCGCCTTATGCCAGTGATAAGGCCGGAGCACCGCCTCTTTGTAACTCCCGGCAAAAGTCAACGCGGTGTGTGTACCAGTTGACGTAACGACTGGAATATTCAGTTCGCTGTAGCCTGTTCCAAGGCCTTCCGCCTGATTCAGGCTTTCTCTATCCTTTATGCTTATCTTATAAAGAACGCCATAAACCCGGTTCCTCTGATTACCGGTTGCTTCGATATTGCTTTTCCCGGAACCGTCACGACTGACCTTTCCAAAGGTAAACCTGTGCCCTTCGATGAAGCCAATGTCTACCGCTACTGCTGATGGCGCGATATTCGAGGCGTTTATCCTGCGAGAGAACATGTTCGCCCCGTAAGCGAAATAAAGAAATGTGTTAGTCGATGTTAGCATGATGGAAATGCCTATAAATAGGTTAGCTGGTCAAAAGTAAAACGCCCAAGTTTTGCATGTATAACTCGTCACTCAATGACAACGTGTTACTGACGGTATGACAACCAGGGTAAGAATTACGCTTTCATGCCGATCTTTTACACCGAGATGAACACTTGCTTCATCCATCCTATAAAGAAGCTCGACCACCAAATCGCACTTCCCTGACATTTTTTCCCTCTTGAATCGCTTGTAGAAACATTTTTAAGCGGACTAAGGGTATTTAACTACTTCACAAATACTTGACATGAAGTATACACATTTTTCACAAATTCACAACTATTTTATGCATTCACCACAAATTCTTCACATCCTGGATAAAAAATTTTTAATCTTTTGGGCGCCTAGTGGGGGCGGACCAACAAAATTGAAATTTCGACATCTTTTACCAGTTGCTCCGCCACAGAGCCAGTAACCAAGCGCTCCAGGCCGCGGCGGCCTTCCGTACCCACAACGACCAGGTCAGCGCCCCATTCCGTAACGGCAGCGGCGATGGCCTCCACGATAGCAGTCCGGCCGTATCTTTCTTCTGCTTCCAGTAAACGAGTCTCCACTATAGGCGTTGCACTGGTAGTAGCCGTTGTCCTGGCACGTTCCAGCAGCGCCGCTCCGGCTTTCCGGTTATTAACCTCATCATCGTCGATCCCCTTCATCCCTTTCGTCACAGTATGGACGATGCATAGTACGGCTGCATCGGTTGCTGCAATATACTGGGCCTCCTCCAATGCGACCCGCGAAATTTCATCGTCGGCGATAGCTACCATGATCTTCTTGTACATTAAGACTCCTTTTATAGGTGATTCATAAAAAGGGGCGGCATCAGTGCCCGCCCCAATTAAATTGTATCCCCGGTCAGCTAGTCAGCGGTGCCGCCTGTCGAAAATTTCTCGAAATATTTCTTGATGATGACCTTGCTCGGTATCTTGCCAGCCTGTTGAAAAACCAGGTAGTTGATAAGCCCATGAACCGCCAGTGCTACCAGCATGCCTTCGAAGATGCCTATCTTGAAGACCAGCAAGGCGGTAAGAACTGAAAGCATCAACGCATATTGTCCGTAGTTCGCGACGTGCCACAATCCCATGACCATTTTCCAGCCCGAGAAAATCATGATTGCGGCCAGCGAGAACTTCGGCAAATACTCAAGATAGTGCGAATTGAAGAAGAAGAAGAGAACGACCATAGCGACGATGGCATTGGAGAACTTGGTATATGCCCCGGCCAGTCTGTTGGTGGTGCTTTTAGCCAGTCCGTCCAGGTTGGTCATGCCACCAAAAAAACTCGCGCCCATATTGCTTATCCAGATAGACCACAAGCTGTTATTGGTGTTGCATTTTCGCCCCAGCGGATCTATTTTTTCGATCGCAGCGTTGCTCATTACCTGCTCTATCACATCGATCGTAGCAAGCATTGCGGCGAACCCCACAATGTACACCCACATCATTGCGCTCTCGATATGCGGTACCGGGAGGGAAAGCGTAAACGGAACATCCTCCACGAATAGCATGGACAACGGCAAGAATTGAGCGAGCACGATACTTGCTATTATCAGCAGGAAATAAGGAATTGCAGGCTTCGTATCTTTGAATTTTGAAAACAGGTATACAAACCCGGCAAAAGCGACTATCGATATAAGCACGATCTGGATGCGTGCCTCGTTCCAGAATACATCGGCTGTTTCCTGGTCTGCCGGTATCTCATAGCAAAATGTGGCAAATTTGAGCCCTATCTTCAGGCCCACTCCCGCCAAAAGCCCTTCTACAAGATAAACCGGTACCGCCTGCAAAATATACCGCTGCCAATTGTATTTCCACACGACCGCTTGCATGGTGGCTGTCAGGAAAATGACAAAAGCCATATTTTCTAGTCCGAAAGCATGAACGCCCATCGCCAAAGCAGGCGCGAGACCTGCCGCCACCCCCGGCACGCCGATATAATTGCCCGGCTTGAAAAAAGCATTGACCCATCCGATGAAACAGGCAAAAACGACCGTCGCCAGCGCTACTTTGATAGGATACTCCGACATCATGGCAATTCCGATCGATAGCGGGACCGCCATGGTTCCAGTTATAATTCCAGCCTGAACGTCGCGAGCGAGATACTTGACCTGAAACCCTGCCGACCCTGGCGCGACAACTTCTTCCGGGGTGGCAGCGGGCACATGATCGTCGGTTGACAGCGAC
Source organism: Nitrosospira sp. Nsp18 (assembly GCF_900103145.1). Taxonomy (NCBI): domain Bacteria; kingdom Pseudomonadati; phylum Pseudomonadota; class Betaproteobacteria; order Nitrosomonadales; family Nitrosomonadaceae; genus Nitrosospira; species Nitrosospira sp. Nsp18. Next base: position 93,350 of record NZ_FMWY01000009.1, read on the forward strand.
TTATCGATAGTAGATGAACTCATGGTACCTATCCTTCCTTTTTAAAAAATTTAAACATAACTTCAAACGAAGAAAAAACTGAGAGGGACCTGCTTTCCGGTGGTTGTTCGACGTCTGCTCAATTTCGTCATAAGTAAAAAACAGCTGATCTGGAAGTAACCTCAAGTCCTTAACTGGCTTGCCCACAATCAGATGCTGAAGCGTTTGCTTAGCCGGCTTTGGCAGCCGCTTTTGCAGCGGATTCAACATTTAAATCTCTACAAATCCATTAAGGCATTAAAAGCAACGCTAACATAGCACCAGCGATGTGAAGAATATGTCTGTTAAATGTCAAGAATTTGTGAAGTTTTAAATATCTACTTCACATCACGCAAAAGCAGGTTTGCTCATTCTTGTGCCAATATGCGTTTAAGTCGTTTTTATACAGCTACTTAACTGATAATAATTTCGGGATATGACACGCTTTGAATCGATGGTATTTGTGACATATGTCAATTTTATGTAGGTAAATCGGAATTACCGCATAAGGAGTAAACGCGCGTCCAAGCCCAATTAAATGGAAGGTGTGCGTTAACCGAAAAAGAATTGAGATAGTATTCGGGCTGAAGCCCTACTATGCTTTGGTGCGGTGATTTGGGCCGACGACGTGATCCCGCGAAATAGCTCGGAGATCAACTGTATTCTGGAAAAGCTGCCATAGTCACGTGCCGTGTTTTCCGGTTCGCGTGGACTTGGGGACTTGGGCGGGGATGCATTTAACCTGAATCGGCCCCAGCCGCTCATTTTTCAGCTCGCTTGTCAGCTCATTGTCAACTAAGTGCTAAACCGAAAAGAGATTTTTGTACCCATCCATCTGCCGGATCAGGTTTAAGAAGGACCTGCTCAGGTGGTGAATACCGCCTGTTCCTTGTTGAGCCGAACCACAATTTTCCCTGTTTCTCAGAGGCATGCGGGGGCAAGGTCAGGCACACGATGAATCTGGGTAAGTGGGGTAGAAGGTGTGGGCGGTAAATCCGATGGGCTACCCATTGAGGCAGAGTGGCCTCTCCAAAAGATGGCGTGGACCAGGAAAGAGCAGGCGCCCGAAGCGCGGCCGCGGCAATTCGATCGTGCGCAATCCCGACTTCACGCTTCTGGATTATTTTTCTTCTGGCCCGTTCTTTGCGGTGGATGCACGGCCGTTGCATCTGTTTTTACGTGGTGCGCCAGCTTGGACCATCCATGGCGGCGAAGCAACTGATATACCGTCGATGTCGACACGGACCCGCCTACGCATCTTTCAAGTTCGGCTTTCAGTTCGTGTATAGGAAGAACGCCAGTGGCCTGGGCTTGGGTAACGAATGGAGCGAGAAACTGTACTTCTTCATCGAGACTCATTCGTGCGTGATTGCGCAGTCCCTTTTTTGTTTTGACCTGTTCAGCGCCGGCCTCAATTCGCTGAAACCGCGTCCGCAGTTTTCCCGTTCTACTTTTAGATAAACCGATGATGACGGCTGTCTGTTCCAATGACAGCCCGAATTCCAGCGGAAGAAGTAATGCCTGAGCAGCACGCAACGCCTCGACTGTTTTGGCTGAGGCGATTTTTTCCTTCGCCGCTTCCACAAACTCCCGTCCTGTCGCAGGTCTCGCCATTTGTATTCTCAGCTCAGGTTTATACCGAATAATTCGGTTAATTTCAGCTACAATTCAATTTCGCCAGCAGGTTGATCAATTAGTTGGATCTCGATCGTTAAACTCGAATCAGGAAACTACAGTCAGCTTGCGAGTCAAGCCATCCTTCACTCCATCTTCCGATTCGGCCGCCCAAGACGCCAATTCCGTTGAGAACGCGGCCTTACCATCTTTCATACCTTTTGGATTGAAGTGCGAAATCCATAAAATCCGTTCCCTGCACCGACTGGAACGGATCAGTTCCCCGGCTGTTGCGTTTGGCATAAGCCGGGGAACTTGATGGTGCCCCGTCAGGAATAGTTGCCATAATTATTAATAAGCCGGACGGCGATAGAGGCGCAAAGCCAACTAGCAACGTCTTTCCGGGAAATTGATGTTTTGGCATAATCAACTCCTCAGGTTATTAGAAACAGGCAATGGTCGATTTAAAAACTCAAAAAGGCGCATTCTCTTTCTTCTTACTTCATATCCTTGAAGCGCCACGCTGATAGACGGATCAGTAGGAAGCAGCAGGTCCTATAATCCATTTGCAGTCCGAAATCAGGCACATTCCGCCATATTCTTTCAATTTTGGCCGAAGCGCCATCACCACTCTCTCAGCCTGCTTTTCTTCACAAGCCAGAATCACTACGGCATTTCTTTCTTCCAGAGCAATGTCATCCGGGCGACGTTCGCCGCGCGACCCAAGGCCTCCTCCATGTCTCATGAACGTGTAGCCGCGCACATCGGCTGTTCGTAACAAGGCAATCAGATCACCGAGCTTTTCTTCATCGATGACGATCTCGATGCGTATCATCGAAATTAAAACGTCTGCTCTATTAAACATGGTTTCTCTCCCCAGAATATTTATGCGTTGATAGTCGGATTTGAATACTCAGCCGGGCCGAAATATATCTCGAAAGGATTTCAATGAATTGATGAATCATCCCCAGATAACAGCGGCATCCGTTTTCGCTACACACCCGCCAGATACTGGGCGGCAGCGTAATACATAGGAATACCGATTACCACATTAAACGGAAAAGTCACGCCGAGTGACAGAGTCAGGTAAAAAGACGGATTAGCCTCCGGCACAGCCAGGCGCATCGCCGGCGGCACCGCGATATAGGAGCAGCTCGCTGCAAGCACGGTGACCAGCGTGACTCCGCCTACCGAGTATCCAAGCCAGAAGTGACCGACCATGAGGCCGCAAATCGCGCCGATCAGAGGCATCGCGATACCGAAACAGACGAGGAAGACTCCTACCGCCTTAAATTCCGACAGCCTTTTTCCCGCTTCCATGCCCATATCGCACAGGAACAGGCACAAGGCGCCCATGAATATGGTTTCAAAAAACGGCTCGATCTTATGATAGCTTGGGTCCGAGACCACTGCACCGATTCCCATGGAGCAAAACAGCAGCAGAATACTGCCATTGGTGAAGGCTTCGCGCAGCAGGTGCATATACATCCCCTTCTCGCCCTTGGCTGCCCCACCCATTACTTTTCGCGAATAGCCGGCCAGCACCAGACCGATCATGATCGCGGGAGACTCCATGATTGCCAGCATGATGACCGGATAAGCTTCAAAGGTCACGCCGATGCCGCCCAGGAACGCCACCGCCGTCATGTAAGTGCCCGCGCTCACCGAGCCGTAGTGCGCCGAAATTGCCGCGGCATTGAGCGGGTCGATCTTTCCGAGCCCCCGCAAAATAATGTATGCGACGATAGGCAAGCCAATGCCAAACAGAAAAGCCGCGTACACCGCAGGCAGCGCATCGCCCATAGACCCTTGCGTCAGGGCCTTGCCGCCATGCAGCCCGATACCTATCAGCAAGTAGATAACGATCATCTTGTGCATGTCGGGTGGAAACTTGAGATCCGATTTGATCACCTGCGCGAACATACCGAGGGCGAAAAATAGTATCGCCGGTACGAGAAGACTGGTAATTGACATGGTAAACCCTCCTTATGTAGTTATTAACCCACTTGAACTATTACGATCACCCGGCCTTCAGGACCAGCCGTGGTGAGCGCACTCGAGCCATTGGCTTGTATGTTCGAGCGGCCAGGAGCTCGATGGAGAGTACTTCACCGACGTACCGGAAAGCAGCCGAGCCCGCAAGCCCGTAGAGGTTCCCGTCGATGAAGATCTTCGATCCGATCTCCGCAATATTTCCACGGGAATGGCGGAGTTCGCACTTTTCGCGGGCCTGTTCTCAGCACGGGACTTTTTTGCATCTCTCAAGTATATGATTGTCATATGGCCCTCCGAAGGTGAATGAAAATTTCTGGAACGGTGACGGAATCGGTAACGATTCTTCGCTGGGTTCGCATCGGTTTATCCTTATTTGTAAATCGAAAATGTATAGAATGGTGGAAGCTGCAGCGGTAACAATAGTTTTCTTAATACCAGTGAAATCATGGAACAACTCACCGCTTTACGGCTGCGAAACAAACGTTATAGTTGTGCTGCCATGAAGCACAGATTGCCACAACCCATGTGAAGAACCTGTCGCGGGGTTGTGATTAATTTGTGAAAGGCAAAAAAAGAACGATCACGAAGCGTGATGTTTGTGGAAACCGCAAATGCAGGGGGAATTACGGAAAAGTAATGTGGAAGGTTGCGCCTTTTCCCGGCGTGCTCTCGACCTCTATGATCCAGCCATAGTGGTCGCAGATACGCTTGACAATCGCAAGGCCGATTCCCAGGCCTTCGCCTTTCGTCGACCCGCGGAAGAAGCGTTCATAAAGGAGGGGCAGATAGGAAGGTTCGATACCGATGCCGGAATCGGAGATTGAAAGACGCTTCCGGCTAAAATTTACGCGAATGAAACCGCGCTCTGTATATTGCACCGCATTGCGAAGCAGATTCACAAGAGCCGTGTGCAATGCTTGCCGGTTTAGCGTGAGGACAGCATTCGGCTCTACTGCAACCTCGAACATGAGGCGCTTTCGGTATATTTCAGTGCATACAGGCTCCACTGCATCATAAACGCACTCGGCGATTGCGACGGGCTCCATGATGCCCAGCGCCTGCTCGCGAGCAAGGAATAACAACGCCTGCAATTGTTCTCCCATGCGAGTCGCTGCGACTTCGATCATTCCGATGCGCGCACGCGCCCTTTCCGAGAAACCGGGTTCCGTAACGAGCAGTTCGCAACTCGTAAGGATGGTGGTGATGGGGGTACGCAACTCATGACTTATGTTCGCGGTGAACTCCTGCTCGCGCCGCAGCATGCGTGTGATGCGGTTCTGATAATCGTCCAGTGCGCGGGCTAGTTGCGCCACTTCCTCGTCCTGACCGGGCTGGATCATTGTGGCGTCCTGTCCCGCGCCGGGCGCTAGATGTCTTACTCGCTCCGCGAGATCGGTAACTTGCCTGACAAGTACTCCTGCAAGCAGATACCCCACCAGCAACGCAACCCCGACCACCGAAAGAAGCGATAAAATGATAAGAAGCCTGAGTTCCTGTTGCCGCTGATCATGAAGCCCGATTTCATAGGCAACAAGAAATTTGACGCCGTCGACATGGCGTACCGCGACCCGAATCTCCTCCGGGCCCCTGAAAACCTTGTGGCGTCTATAGTTGAGCCCTTGCAAGTACTGTGGGAGTTTGGATTCCTCGGCGGGATCATGGATGATGTACTTTTCGAGATTTGAGCCCACCTGGGGAACAAAATCACTACTCTGGCGATAGCGCTCGAGCAGATAGTCCATCTCGGTTTCCATGATCTGCTCGATATGCGCCTCTTCGATATCGTCAGAAGCAATATACAAGCTGATACCAAGCGTTCCGACGACGACTATGCAGAATACCGCAAAGGCCAGCGCAACTCGTCGGCGTAGGCCACGTTTAATCCCTGGCACGGGAAATGAGGCGGTACCCAAGTCCATGAATTGTCTCAATCGGATCATAGCCGCCAGCGCGACTTAATGCACGGCGCAATTCGTGCATATGGCTGCGCAAGGTATCGCTGGTTCCCTGCGTGTCGCCCCAGACTTCGGATTCAAGTTCCCTGCGACTGAATACGCGGCCGGGCTCGCCCATCATGAGTGCGAGCAGGCGGATACATTTGGGGGGCAGCTTAACGGGTGTGCCGGCAAAAAGTACTGATAGCGTTTTGGGATCAAATGACAGATCGCCGGTTTCCAGCATGCGGCTGGTAACCTTTCCGCCATGCCGTTTATGCATCGCGACGAGACGGGCTTCGACCTCTTTTAGCGCGAACGGCTTGATCATGTAATCGTCGGCGCCGTGATCAAATCCTTTGAGCTTATCCTCCAGCGTATCGCGCGCGGTCAGCATCAGCACCGGCGTGTCAAGGTCTGCTTCCTGGCGAAGTTTCCGGCACAATGTGATGCCGTCCATGGCCGGCAGACCAAGATCAAGCAGAATCCCATCAAATTTCTGCGTTACCGCGAGATGCAGACCCGTGATGCCGTCAGCGGCAGCATCGACACTGTGACCGCGCGCCTCAAGAAAATCGTAGAGGTTTGTGGCAATAGCCGGATCATCTTCAATAATAAGTATATGCACGGGAAGGCTTACTAAAAAATTATAAGATAAAACGGCTATTTAATTTTAACAACACCCTAAAAATATGCCCGATTTGAAAAATATAGCTGATTCCGACGGAAATCAACATCGACCCAAAATCGCTACTCGCGCTTAACTTGGCTCGGGGTTCGTTGAGAATCTAGCACAGTTCGATATGTTTTGTTGGTATTTAATGCCTTTTTTATTTATAAAATTGCGTATTAGCGATATTTGCGGCTGAGGGCATGAACTGCTTCCACCAAGGTCCGGGCATTCTCCGGTGGAGTAAACTGCGAAATGCCATGGCCAAGATTGAAAACATGGCCGTTGCCTTTTCCGTAACCGGAAAGAATTTTTTCCACTTCAGCAGCAATCACTTCCGGTGTGGAAAACAGCACTGCGGGATCAATATTTCCTTGCAAGGCAACTTTGTGTCCAACCCGTCGGCGTGCCTCGGCGATATCTACGGTCCAGTCGAGTCCAACCGCATCGCAACCACTATCCGCAATGCTCTCCAGCCATAGCCCGCCACCCTTCGTAAAAACGATGTTAGGCACGCGCTCACCACCATACTCGCGCTTTAGTCCCGCCAGTATCTGACTGATATAGCGCAAAGAAAATTCCCGATAGGCTGCGTGAGACAAGGCACCGCCCCAAGTATCAAAAATCATCACCGCCTGGGCGCCGGATTCGATTTGTGCATTCAGATAAGCGGTTGCAGCCTGCGCGGTAATATCGAGAATGTGATGCAACAGATCCGGTCGCCGGTACAACATGGTTTTGATCTGGCGGAAATCGGTACCGCCGCAACCCTCCACCATATAACAGGCAAGCGTGAAAGGACTGCCGGAAAAGCCGATCAGCGGAACCCGGTTGTCCAACGTCCTTCGGATTTGAGAGACCGCATCCATTACGTAACGCAGGTGTACCTCGGGATCAGGTACCGTAAGCGCACGAATCTCCCATTCTTCACGTAAGGGTCGCTCGAACTTGGGCCCCTCGCCATCGGAGAAATAGAGCCCCAACCCCATCGCATCGGGGATAGTTAGAATGTCCGAAAACAATATTGCAGCATCCAGCGGGAATCGCGCCAGAGGCTGCATCGTAACTTCAGTCGCGAAATCCGGATTTTTGCAAAGAGCGAGAAAGTTGCCGGCACGAGCGCGCGTCTGGTTGTACTCGGGCAAATATCGCCCAGCCTGGCGCATCAGCCACACCGGTGTATATTCAGTAGGTTGCCGCAGGAGAGCCCGCAGCAGGGTATCGTTCTTCAATCTTGTCATCGGCTCCAGTTTAATCGTACAAATTCAGCAAGAAACAGCATCGTTTATGCGCCAGTTCCCGGGTAACAGCTTGTGTCCCGGATCATACCCCGTTGGAACTCATCTTCCTGAGGACAGATTGTTCGCGGGCTTAACTTGTTAATGTTATCAGCTATTGGCTTCCGGGTACATGATCGCCAGCAAGTGGCGATTGTGGCGGAACTTTATCCTTGTCGGCGCCAGCCTTTACGGTGACCCCAAATAGGCAGCAAATGAAATGAATAAAAGATGTTAAAGACATAGTAGCAGCAAACGCATAGTAGAAGCGTCAGCTCTCCTCGATGGCAAATAACCGTCTATATTCCCGAATTGCATAACGATCGGTCATGCCGGCAATATAATCGGCCACCGCCTGATGCTTATCGTGATGATACTTTGACTGAAATACTGGAGGAAGCAGCCGGATATCCGAGCAAAACGCCTTGAAGAGTGCCTGGATCGTGTGTCGCGCCTTGGCGCTCATGCGCGCCACTTTGTAGTGCCGGTACAGATAATCACGCAGAAATTTTTTCAGTTCCTGTTGTTCCTGCCAGATTCCCTTGCTGAAACCAATCAGGGATGGAGCCGCCCGCACAGCCTCAAGACTATCCGGACGGGTATCCGCGATATTGGCGGCGCTTTGACTGATCAAATCCCCCACCAGCGTATTGATCATGCGTCGGACGGTTTCATGAATCAGACGCCGTCCCGAGATGTCAGGGTAATGACTTCTTGCCATCGATAAATGCCGCTCGAATATTTTGACTTCCGCAAGTTGCTCCTGGGTAATCAGGCCGGAGCGCAAACCGTCGTCTACGTCGTGGTTGTTGTAGGCAATTTCATCGGCAAGATTGGCCAGTTGTGCTTCCAGTGACGGTCGCTGATCCGAAAGGAAACGCTCGCCCACATCTCCAAGTTTAACGGCATTCTTTCTGGCGCAGTGCTTGAGGATGCCTTCACGAGTTTCAAAGCACAGGTTCAGGCCGTCAAATGCGCCGTAACGCTCTTCCAGCACATCTACCACACGCAGAGATTGCAAGTTGTGCTCAAAGCCGCCGTAATCTTTCATGCAGTCGTTCAGCGCTTCCTGCCCGGCGTGACCGAATGGCGTATGGCCGAGGTCGTGCGCCAAGGCAATAGCTTCTACCAGGTCTTCGTTGAGATTCAAATTGCGCGCCACCGAACGGCCGATTTGCGCCACTTCCAGGCTGTGCGTCAAGCGCGTGCGGAACAGGTCGCCTTCGTGATTTACGAAAACCTGAGTTTTGTATACAAGCCTGCGAAACGCGGTGGAATGAATGATGCGATCGCGATCACGCTGGAAGGCGGTACGTCCTGGCGCTGATTCTTCCGCGATGCGACGGCCGCGCGAACTGGCCGGCGTTACCGCATAAGGCGCCAGCTCATGCATTGGCAGTACATTCCACAAGAGTTTCAGTCAATATATCCGCCGGTACATCGGAATGGAGCACGGCCTCGCCTATATGCCGCAGTAAAATGAAACGCATATTCCCTCCCTCTACCTTCTTGTCCAGTCCCATCAAGCGCAGGTATGTTTCGGGACCGAGAGCGGGCGCTATAGCAGAAAGCCCTGCTTGCGCATAAATTTTCCGGATTCGCTCTACCTCGGCCTCACCGATCATTCCCATGCGCCTGGATAGTTCCGCAGCCAGCATCGTACCGGCTGCAACTGCTTCGCCATGCAACCAGACACCGTAACCCATCGCATTTTCGATGGCGTGACCAAAAGTATGCCCTAGGTTGAGTAATGCGCGACCACCGCTTTCGCGTTCGTCGGCTTGCACAACCTCCGCCTTGTTTACGCAACTTCGGCGTATTGCCTCGACCAGCACATCAGCGTCGCGGATAAGGAGCTTGGCCATATTCTGTTCTAGCCACTCCAGAAAGCCGGGGTCGCGGATAAGGCCGTATTTGATGATCTCGGCAATGCCTGCGCGCAATTCCCTTTCCGGCAACGTATCAAGCGTTGCTGTGTCTGCCAGTACGACCCGGGGCTGATAAAAAGCGCCGATCATATTTTTGCCAAGCGGATGATTGATACCGGTCTTACCGCCTACCGAAGAATCGACCTGTGCCAGAAGTGTCGTTGGAATTTGAATAAACGGCACTCCCCGCAAATATGTCGCGGCGGCAAACCCGGCCAAATCACCCACGACTCCGCCGCCAAGGGCGATGATGGGCGTGCTTCGCTCACAGCGGTGACCAAGAAGCGCATCGAATATGGAGTTCAGCGTCCGCCAATTCTTGTGCTCTTCCCCGTCGGGGAGAACGATGGGTACGGTCGCCACGCCTTGGCCTTCCAGCACGCTGCGCAGCTTTTCCATATAAAGGGGCGCTACCGTAGTGTTTGTGACGATTGCGGCGCGCTTTCGCGGCAAATGGTCCAGGATAATTTCGGAATGGCTCAGAACCCCATTGCCGATATGTATCGGGTAACTACGCTCACTTGGCGTAGAGGCAAAATCTACCGTGATTGTTTGCATGGTTTAGCGGTTCTCGAAGCACGATTTCTATTCTTGTCTACCTGATGATCAACAGGTTTTTGTTGGGCGGAACTCATCATGGAATAGCAAGCAATCTTTCAAAATGGCTTAACCACAACCAGGATTACCACTGCAATCAGGATCGCCACCGGAAATTCATTAAACCACCGGTAATAAACATGGCCGCGCCGATTGCGATCATACTTGAAATCGGCGAGCAGTTTTCCGCAGTAGAGGTGATACGCGATCAGCACGATGACGAGTGCAAGTTTTGCATGCAACCAGCCGCCAGAAATTCCATAACCCAGCCAGAGCCAAAGACCAAAGAGAATTGTCAGCACTGCGCCAGGCGTCATGATCCCATAATAAAGTTTGCGCTCCATCACCTTGAAGCGCTCGATGCCTGGTGGGTCATCGCTCATCGCATGATAGACAAACAGACGCGGCAAATAAAACAATCCTGCAAACCAGGTCACCATGAAAATGATGTGTAGCGATTTTATCCAGAGCATCTGTGATTCTTCTTAGCCTGAACCTGGCATCTATATGAGGTCGGGGGATAATGTATGGCGCGAGAGCAAGCACGGGCAATCTGCCGCGAAAACCGGGCGACCCGCTCTGCAAGAGCCGTAAAAAACAGCAAAAAAAACGCAGCAGCCGATTAGTTCATTGGGTGCCGGTAGGCCAGCACCCTGCCATGCAGAAATCGAGCATACCATAGCCGATCATGCCCGGATGAAAAGGAATATCATCGAAAACGCATCTTGGAGCAGCAAAACGAGGAAGAACCTACATACTGCAAAGCACGTGGCGCCCAGTCTTTATAGCGCGACAACTTCGATATCGGGTTCTATTGATCTCAGCATATTCTGAATACCTCGCAACGTGCCTGAGATCGAGCTCGGGCAGGTGCCGCAAGCACCTTGATAATGAACGCTAAGCTTGTTGCCATCGAGCCCGAGCACATGCAGGTCGCCGCCGTCATTTTGGAGATAAGGACGAACCTCCTCGTCGAGCATGACATTGATAGTATCGAGCCGCTGCTGGTCCTCCGGACTTAAACCGGCAATCGCACTGGTTGCCGCAGCTACTGTTGCGGCTGATTGCGCATCGGCCGCGGGCGCGGCGCGGATGGGATCGGCCACCTCGCGTGCAAGGTCTTGCCAGTCGGCGCCGCCGTCTTGCGTTACCGTGATCCAGCGATCGACATAAAATACGTTAGTCACATGATCGATGTCGAACAATGCCGAGGCAAGTGGATCGTCTTTCGCCTGCTCGGCATTGTCATACGAACATGTCACCCCCCAGGTCAATGGCTCCTTCAGGATGAACTTCAGCGCGTTTCGATTTGGGGTGCCTTCTATTTCCGCTATTTTTGGCATTTCCTGTTCCTTTCAACCTAAATCAGGTAGTTGGACGGGTGAAGTGGAGGGTCAACTACCGGATTCAGGTTCAAGCATCACCTATTGGAGCATGCATCGGGTCATCCTCGGACTCGGTCGAGGTAGTGGTCACGGCATTGAGCGCAGCATGCAGCGTATGCCACGGCAAAATCGCGCATTTTACACGCGTTGGCAGATCACGCACGCCTGCAAACACGGTGAGCCGCCCCAGATGATGCTGGCCCTCGAGATCGAGCGTGCCGGTCGCCATATCACGAAACTCCTTGATCAGCGTCTCTGCATCCGCGCGTGTTTTGCCTTTCACGACGGTGGTCATCATCGAAGCCGATGCCTTGCAGATCGCGCATGATTCACCGTGGAATGCAATGCCGTCAATGCGCTCTCCCTCGAGGTTTAGCGCAATGTCGAGGTGATCGCCGCATAATGGGTTATGGCCAACCGCATGGTGGCTTGCTTTATCAAGCGTGCCATAATTACGGGGCTTCTTGTTGTGGTCGAGAATAACTTCCTGATAGAGTGATTTCGTGTTCATTACATGAAAATTTTTTGCACGGTGCGAAGGCCCGCGATAAATGCATCCACCTCGGCCATCGTATTGTAAAAAGCAAACGAAGCACGTGTCGTCGCGGGTACCTTGAGGCGCAGCATTACCGGCTGTACGCAATGGTGCCCGGTCCGTACCGCGACCCCTTCCTGATTCAGGAGCGTGCCGATATCATGCGGATGCACGCCCTCGACCTCAAACGACAGTACCGCGGTCTTCATTGCAGCCGTGCCGATAATACGCACGCCCGGCATACAGCTCATCTGTTCAGTCGCATAGTTGAGAAGATCAAGCTCGTACGCGGCGATTGCGTCCAAACCGATCGAGGATAAATAATCAACCGCGGCGCCGAGTCCGATCGCAGCTGCGATCGGCGGTGTACCTGCTTCAAATTTGTGCGGTATGGAATTGTATGTGGTTTTTTCGAAAGTTACCGACAAAATCATGTCTCCGCCGCCCTTGAATGGCTGCATGCGCTCAAGTAGCTCAGCTTTGCCGTAGAGCACCCCTATGCCCGTTGGTCCGCATAGCTTGTGGCCGGAAAAAGCGTAGAAGTCGCAGTCGAGATCTTGCACGTCCACCGTCATGTGCGGCACGGCCTGCGCGCCATCGATCAGCACCGGTACATTGCGCGCATGCGCGAACGCAATCATTTCCTTGACCGGATTAACTGTACCCAGTGCATTCGACACATGCAACACACCTACGAATTTGGTTCGCTCGGTAAACAGTTTTTCGTATTCATCGATGAGGAGCTCCCCGGCATCGTTGATGGGCACAACACGGATCTTCGCGCCCTTCTCTTCCGCGAGCATCTGCCAAGGCACGATGTTGGAATGATGCTCAAGTGTAGTCAGAATGATTTCGTCGCCGGCACCGATGAATTTTCGGCCGTAACCATGCATAACGAGATTGATCGCATCGGTGGTGCCACTGGTGAAAATGACTTCCCTGTCTTCGCGCGCGTTGATGAAACGTTGCAATCTACGGCGCGACCCCTCGTATTCCGCAGTGGCCAATTCGGATAAATAGTGCACGCCGCGATTGATATTGGCGTGCTGGGTCGTCTGGTAGCGTACCAGGCGGTCAATTACCGGTTGCGGCATCTGGCTGGACGCCGCGTTGTCGAGATAGACCAGTGGTTTACCCTCAACCTGGAGCTCGAGGATCGGAAAATCAGCGCGAACGCGGTCAACGTCGAACGTCGAAGCGAATTGCGGCTTTAGAGTGGAATCTATTATCTTCATGGTCAATCTCGTTGAGTCCGCTCAAGTACCGTTCGCTCAAGCCGGTGCTTGAGGGATGCAATGGAAATGCGATCGATAATTTCGGCGCCAAACGCGTAAGTCAGCAGATTGCGCGCCATTACCTCGGATAGTCCACGACTCTTGAGATAAAACAGCTCCTCACTGGCGAGTTGACCAACGGTGGCGCCGTGCGCGCACTTTACGTCGTCCGCAAAAATTTCAAGCTGTGGCTTGGTGTCGACACGCGTCTTCCCACTCAGCAGCAAGTTGCGACTCGATTGCGTAGAATCAGTATGTTGAGCCCCTGGACGTACTATTATCTTACCGTTGAACACGGCGTGCGCAGCGCCGTCCACGATGCATTTATGTAACTGGCGGCTTGTGCAATTCGGCACCGCATGATCAATGCTGGAATGGGTATCGGCAAGCTGGCGTTCCGTAATCAAGGCGAGCCCGTCAATCGTGCACTCGGCTCCCTCCGCCGCAAGCAGCACATTCAAATCATATCGTGAAATACGCGCACCCAGCGCGACGCTGACCGATCGATAGCGGCTAGCATGCGCTAGCGATACCGCACAGTTTGCGATATGAAACGCGTGGATGCTATCTCGCTGCACCCGGATGTGATTGACCTCGGCATTATCTCCCAGCGCGATTTCTGCCACCGCATTGGTGACATACGCGCCTTCATGAAGCGTAACATAATCCTCGACGAGCGTGACCGAACTACCCGATTCGGCAATCAGAAGGCAACGCGGATGGCTTGCAGCCTCTGGCTGTGTTGCAATGAACAACACATGCACCGGTTCCCTTGCCGCCGTCTCACGCGGTACCACGACCAATGCCCCGTGGTGGAGAAACGCGGTATTCAGTGCGGTGAACAGGTTATGCTCAAACCCGGCATGGCGCCCAAGATGCGGCTCTATTGCCACGCCATGCGTGGCAATAGCCGTCGACAGATCCGTGACTACCAAACCGAGCTCCTTGGCCCTATTCGGCGATGTTGAAAACTGCGGCATATATGCGCCATCGACGAACACGAGCCTGACCGCCGCTTCGTCCAGATAGAAACGTTCCACGTCGGCAGTTTTCACCCTCGATGCACCGCGCAGCGGCTGGAAGGACAGCTTGGCAAGCGGTGAAATATCGGTAAAGCGCCACTCTTCGTCCCGAGTAGTCGGCACCTTTAATGTACCGGCACGGTCAACAGCATTTGCTCTCAACTGATTAAACCATGCGAGACGGCTGGGCGGCAGTTGTGGCTGTCCCTGAAGCAAGCTTTCGAGATAGCTGTTGCCGGTAACCATGCTCATGCTCATGCCTCGACCGCAGCACGTTGCTCGGCGCCGACCCAGTCATATCCACGATTTTCGAGATCGAGTGCAAGCTCTTTGTCGCCGGTCTTGATGATGCGACCTGCCTCCATTACGTGCACGTAGTCCGGCACGATGTAATTAAGAAGGCGTTGATAATGGGTGACCAATATGATTGCATTATCCTTGTTGGCCAGGCGGTTCACACCCTTGGTGACGATCCTTAGCGCATCGATGTCGAGTCCGGAGTCGGTTTCGTCGAGAATCGCCAGCCGTGGCTCAAGCAGCGCCATTTGCAATATCTCGTTCCGCTTTTTCTCACCGCCGGAAAAACCTTCATTGACGCCACGATCGAGAAAATCGGGGTTCATGTCCAGCAATTTCATTTTTTCACGCACGAGGTCATCAAATTCGAGCGGATCAAGCTCGTCCTTGCCGCGTTGTGCCTGTACTGTATTGTAGGCGAGGCGCAAAAAGTGGCTATTGGCAACGCCGGGGATCTCGACCGGATACTGAAAGGCGAGAAATACGCCCGCGCGCGCGCGTTCTTCCGGTTTCAGATCAAACAGATCATTTCCTTCAAACGCTACCGAACCGCCGGTTACCTGGTATGCGTCGTGGCCAGCCAGCACCTTTGCAAGGGTGCTTTTGCCCGAGCCATTTGTTCCCATGATAGCGTGCACTTCACCGAATTTGACCGTAAGGTCTATACCCTTGAGGATTTCGATACCGTTGACAGTCGCTCGCAGCCCACGTATTTCAAGTAACGTTTTGCTATCCTGATAAATCATCCGACGCTCCCTTCGAGCTTGAATCCGAGCAGCTTGGTCGCTTCGACCGCGAACTCCATCGGCAACTGTTGAAATACATCCTTGCAGAATCCATTAATGATCATCGATACCGCTTCCTCGCTGCCGATACCACGCTGGGCAAAGTAAAATAGTTGGTCTTCACCGATCTTTGACGTTGATGCTTCATGCTCGACCTTGGCTTCCTGGTTGCGAACCTGTATGTAAGGAAAGGTATGGGCTCCGCATTTGTCGCCGATCAGCATTGAATCACACTGTGAATAATTACGCGCCCCAGTAGCGGTAGGCGCGATTCTGACCAGTCCGCGGTAGCTGTTATTGGAATGGCCGGCCGAGATACCCTTGCTGACTATGGTGCTGCGCGTATTTTTTCCGATGTGAACCATTTTGGTGCCGGTATCTGCCTGCTGATAGTTATTGGTGACAGCCACCGAATAAAATTCTCCTACCGAGTTTTCGCCCTGAAGAATACATGAAGGATACTTCCAGGTAATAGCCGAGCCGGTTTCAACTTGGGTCCAAGAAATACGCGAATTAACGCCCTTGGCCAAGCCACGCTTGGTAACGAAGTTGTAAATGCCACCCATGCCATTTTCGTCGCCCGCATACCAATTTTGCACTGTCGAGTATTTGATGTCGGCGTTGTCCAGCGCTACCAGTTCAACCACAGCGGCATGCAATTGATTCGTATCGAATTTGGGCGCGGTACAACCCTCGAGATATGAGACCGATGAACCCTCCGCGCCGATAATGAGAGTACGCTCGAATTGTCCCGATTCCTCCGTATTGATTCGGAAGTACGTAGCCAGATCCATGGGGCATTTCACGCCTTTGGGAATAAAGCAGAATGTCCCATCCGTAAAAACGGCCGAATTAAGCGCAGCGTAGTAATTGTCGCCCACCGGCACCACCGTGCCAAGATACTGCTTCACCAGGTCCGGATGCTCATGAACGGCTTCCGAAATCGAGCAGAATATTATGCCCACCTCGGCAAGCTTCTGCTTGTAGGTCGTCGCAACCGACACGCTGTCGAAAATCACATCTACCGCTACGCCGGCGAGCGCTGCCCGCTCATGCATCGGCACCCCGAGTTTCTCAAAAGTGCGCAGTAATTCGGGATCAACCTCGTCCATGCTGTTCAGCTTCTTTTTCTGCTTCGGCGCCGCGTAGTAGCTGATTGACTGAAAATCAATCTTCGGATACTTGACGTTAGGCCACCGTGGCTCTTCCATCTTGAGCCATTGCTCATACGCCTTCAGCCGAAACTCAAGCAGCCATTCGGGCTCCTCTTTCTTTGATGAGATGAGGCGGATAATGTCCTCGTTAAGCCCTTTTGGCGCGATATCGGACTCGATCTCGGTAACAAAGCCGTGCTTATAAGGCTGATTGACCAGTTTTTGTAATACTGCACTCATGTCGATTGCTCCAATGTCGTTTGCCTTGAGGATACGTCAAGGCATTGCCGCTCCGTATACGGCTCTTGTTTTTTTACTTCTCAGATCTTTGACATAACTAAACTTTGGCTGGTTCTTTCAAACTGAAGCTTTCACCGCAGCCGCATGTATTGTCGACGTTGGGATTTTCAAATTTAAACGAATCATTAAGCCCTTCCCTGACAAAGTCCACACGGGAACCATCCAGGAAAGGCAGACTGCTGGCATCAACCACTACACTGGCGTTATAAGATTCGAACATCTGATCGCCAGCAAGAATTTCGTCAGCATAGTCGAATGTATAAGCAAACCCGGAGCAGCCCACCTTTTTCAAGCCGATGCGCAGCGCCAATCCCTTGCCCCGCTTTGCAAGCTGCTTACGGATCTGTTTGGCTGCGTTTTCGGTTAATGTTACTGCCATGCTATTCTCCAATTACCATTCGCAAAATATGGCGACCAGAATAAAAGCGGAGGTCCTTGATCGGAATCACGCCGAAAATGCGGCATGCCCAAGCTCAGGCACAGCCTTTTCCGGCGGAATCACGTTTCGCATATCGAGCATTTGCATAACGCCATTCTCTCTCGCCTTGTTTGCATCACTTCTTGCTTTCTGGTCATCAACCAACTGTTTCAACGTCACTGCACCAAGGTGATCGAAAATGAGTTCATTGAGCTTTACCCATAAGTCGTGAGTCATGCACTTTTTATCGTTGTGACAATTTTCCTTTCCGCTGCATTGCGTCGAGTCGATCGGTTCGTCAACAGCGAGGATAATCTCCGCAATCGACACGTGCGCCGTGTCCTTAGCCAAACAATAACCGCCACCCGGACCTCGCACACTGTCGACGAGCCTGCGCTGGCGCAGTTTGGCAAACAATTGCTCAAGATAAGATAGCGAGATTTGCTGGCGCTGACTAATTTCGGCGAGCGTCACAGGGTGAGCGCTGTGCTGCATTGCAAGATCCAGGAGTGCCGTTACCGCAAACCGTCCTTTGGTTGTTAGCCGCATGATAAACTCCTCTTTACTCTTGTGATTCAATCAAATAGGGATATTGATCAAAAACCGGTTCAGTCATTACCAATACATGACTGATTTAGTCAACTATAAGATACCTGATTGATTTAGTCAACTATAACAAAACGTCACCGGCAGAAGGTCAACATCTGCCGTAAATAAGCGCGGGACACGTCTGTCACCTTTCCCAGTTGCGGCAATTGCCTGAGACAGTCGTTCACGCTCGATAGCGGCTCCGCAGACGCCTCGATCGGCGAATATCCGTTTACACCCCACTTTGTTCAAAGCGTCTATCTGCAAACCCGAATTCTGGTCACGGGTGGATACCGCGCATAGCCAATTATTATGAATTTCCTTTCTTTATTTTTGCCCTTGCCCTTTTGCAATAAGCAGGTTTCTTGCCTCAACTGATTCAACTTCTAAACACTTGGAAGTGGCGCTTACGCTCTGGAGCATAGGAAGCGGAAATCTGTCTTGGTATGACGACAGGAAAAAATCTTATAGTTCATGTGCTTGATTGAAGCACATGAACAAGCGTCTCCCGTGGGGGACGAAATTTTGCTTAAAACTGGCAAAATATCTGTAATCCACTGATTTAACGATTAATATTTTCTGGCATACAAATTGCTTTTATGCCTATAGCCGCGCTATTGCCGTGTTTGTTTCATTAGACGCCATTGGCCGGCTGCAGCTTCATTTTTTTCAAAAACAATATTAAAAACCTGGAGAATAAGCATTATGAAAATTAATAAGAAAAAGGTGGTACTCGCCCTCGTTGCGGTGTTTGGGCTCGCGGCGGAATCGTCAGCATCTGGCGGATTAGGAGTTTCTGCAGGATTAGGAGCACCTACGGGACTTAGCGTTTCCACAGGCTCAGGCGCTTATGCCGGATCCGGCGCTTCTACGAACCTAGGCACCTCTACAAGCTTAGGAACTTCCGCCAACATGGGAACTGCTACCGGTGCAGACATAGATTTGGGAGTTTCTAATGACCTGGGAGTATCTACCCGCTTAGGGGTTTCCGCAGGAGCCAAGGTTTTAACCAGCACATCCGGTCTAACCGCGCTCGATGCTGGCATAGCAGCCACCATGCCGGTGCCAGCCACAACCAAGGTAACGTTGAGCTCACCGGCGATCGCCGTCACGAGCGAAGTCATCGCTGCACAAGCGGTGGATAATACAACCACGATTACGGTGGGTGCACCCGCTGTCACCGCGATCACCAAGGGCGATGTCACGGCTCCAAAGCTCAGCCTCTTTGCTGATGCAGATGCCTCAACCTCTACCGGGATCAGCGCGTGGGTCGCATCGGCAGCTGGAACCAACAATACCGGAGTATCTGCCGTGCTCGGTACAGATATCGCATATGCAGGTGCTGATATAGCAGGTCAATTAACTGACACCCCTGGTTTCAGCACAACAGTGGGGGTCGAAAACCCGCTTCCCCTCCAACTGGCAATCACGGGGGACGCTGCAGTTTCAGCAGTTCCGGAAGCCAACGAATATGCCATGCTGTTGGCCGGGCTCGGACTGATGGGTTTCATGGTAAACCGTAGAAAGGTAAAGCTGAAATAGAAATACAGAAAGCCTGCTGAGGTGCGCCCGGGGCGCTTGGTTTGTTCAAGCGCCCCAGGCGCACCTCAGCAATATTCTTTTGTTGCCTCCTTATTTACCCAAACGACGCCTGATGCCCCGGATCGTCCACTTCAGCCACTACCGGGTTTTTCCACTCGGATTCGACCGCGCTGCCCATTCCGGCACCTGGCGCCACTCCCCCTAGATTTGCTGCTGCGCACCTAGACTCTTTTTGTAGTCACTGGATGATGATTTGAACTTGCTTGAACACTGTTAAACGGATTTTTGTAAAAGAAACAACTGGCAGGAGAGGGTCCCTCGAGAATCCAGCTAACTGGAAGGTTGCGTCAAGGTACTCTTGCGGCGACGGAGATTCATATGGGCTTTTACCAACTCAATCGCCTGATGGCGAAACTGATTGCCATCCGTATCTTTTACCCACATATGCAACAGTCCGATAAAAAATAGATGCGTATCCATCGCCAACTGAGCAGGATCGCGCAATGGATGCAGCTGCTCCTGGGCTTCCGCGCGCTCGTAAATCAACCGCAATTTTTCCTCGATATCAGAACAGTTACACAAAATTTGCTGCAAAACAGTAGCGAACTCATCTACATATTCACACTTTATCATCAGGATTTCATATACCTGGCGCGTTTCGACGCTGTCCACCAGGGATTGAACAGTACCGCATAAAAAATTTTCTATACACGTAAGCGCATCTTCACAACCTTCGACCAGCAGAGTATCGTCCATGCGATCAATCAATGGCAGCAATACTTGCTCACGCATGGCCTGAAACAGATCGAGTTTATTACTGAAGTGCCAATAAATCGCACCCCGCGTGACGCCGGCCTGGACCGCGATATGTTCCATCGTTGTGCGGCTTACACCGCGCGTCAGAAATACCTGGTGCGCCGCCCCGATCAGGCGCTGCCGGGTTAATTCCGAATTTTCCTTTGTTTTACGGGCCATGGTCCAGTTGCTTTTCCAGTCATTAATTTATTTACATTGATGTGCTTCTCGCGTTGCGCCATAGAAAAAGGTTACCGAAACAGTTTTGCAGTTAACGTTGTGCCATAAGGAAAGGAATTCATTTTAGTGCATCGAAGATGATTT